>CAIZKT010000401.1:0-6946 GCA_903933565.1 uncultured Victivallales bacterium
CACCGCATCTCCAGCGAACCTCGGTGGCGGCCCACCGCATCTCCAGCGAACCTCGGTGGAGCCCACCGCATCTCCAGCACACCTCGGTGGCGGCCCACCGCATCTCCAGCCGACCGTCGGGTCGGCTCTGGCCACGACCCGTGTTCCTTCACCCGCCCAGCTCTGCCTTCAACGCCTGCACCGCAAGTTGCGGATTGGCTTTGCCCCGGCTCAGTTTCAGCACCTGGCCGACCAGGAACTGCAGCGCTTTGGTGTTGCCAGTCCTATACTCGGCCACCGCGCCCGGATTGGCCTCGATCGCCTGCCGGGCCAACTCACCGATGACGCCGCCGTCCGTCACCTGTTGCAGGCCCTTCTCCGCCACGATCGCCTTGGCCCCTTTGGCCGTGCTGAACATCTCCGCAAAGACCTCTTTGGCCATCTTGCCGCTGAGCGTGGCGGCGCCGATCAGGCTGACCAGCTCCGCCAACGCGACGGCGGACACCGGGCTCTGCGCCAGCGTCAGCCCCGCTTGAGCCAGGGCGCCGGTCAGCTCCGTGATCACCCAGTTGGCGGCCAGCTTGGGGTTCGGGCACGCCTGGGCCACCGCTTCGAAGTAGTCCGCCGTGTCCTGCTCCGCGGTCAGCAACGCCGCATCGTACTCCGACACGCCATACTGCGTCACCAGGCGCTGCCGCCGCGCCTGCGGCGCCTCGGGCAGACCGGCCGCGATCTCTGCCACCCACGCCGACGTGATCTCCAGCGGCATCAGGTCAGGCTCTGGGAAGTAACGATAGTCGTGCGCATTTTCCTTGGTGCGCTGCACAAAGGTCGTCCCAGCACCATCGTCCCAGCCCCGCGTCTCCTGGCGGATCGCCCCGCCCGCGCGGATCTCGGCCACCTGCCGCCGCATCTCGTATTCCAGCGACCGATGCACCGCCCGGAAGCTGTTCAGGTTCTTGATCTCGACCTTCTCCCCGAACGCCACCTGGCCCTGGGGCCGGACCGAGACGTTCACATCGCAGCGCATCTGCCCTTTTTCCATGTCGCAGGTGCTGACCCCGGCATACTGCATGGCCTGCCTGAGCGCCGCCAGAAAGGCATAGGCTTCATCCGCCGTGCGCAGATCCGGCTCGCTGACAATCTCCAACAATGGCACCCCGGCCCGATTGAAGTCCACCGCGCTGCAACGCTCCAGGTGCGTGAGCTTACCCGTATCCTCCTCCAGATGCATGCGCGTCAGCCCGATCCGCTTCGCCGGCAACCCCGCCCCGGAGAACCCCAAGCCACCCTCGAGAGCGAGGGAGCCCCCCCGACACAGCGGCTGATCGTATTGCGATATCTGGTAGTTCTTGGGCATGTCGGGGTAGAAGTAGTTCTTGCGGTCGAACTTGCTCGGCCCCGTGACCTCGCAGCCGCACACCAGCCCCGCCATCACCGTCTTGCGCACCGCCTCGCGGTTGATGGTCGGCAACACGCCCGGATACCCCAGGCAGACCGGACATACCCGCGTGTTGGGCTCGCCGCCAAAGTCGTTGGCGCAGCCACAGAACATCTTGCTGCGCGTGATCAACTGTGTGTGAACTTCAAGCCCGATGACCGCTTCGTAATCCATGCCACCCACTCACCCCGGATACTCGACCCATTCCGCGTCTGCTGCCCTGGCCTCCCGGCCTGCCGACCCCCTGGCGTACGGCGCTGCCTTGGCTACGACGCGCAACATAACCGCGGAAACCCGGTTCTCCCAGCGCCTCAGCCCAGGCAACCCGATCCGCGGTGGACCATGAAATGCCGATGAACAATGCCCCGGTCTACTGGATTCCGCCGCCCGCTGCCGTATCTTCTATACGCAGTAAATGCGTCGTGAGAACGCGGTGCCCAAGCGTCCCGCCATAGCCTGTCGGAAAAGGAGTCGCAGCATGAGAAAGCGTCCCGCCCTCCGCCTCTTCACTCTGATCGAATTGCTGGTGGTGATCGCCATCATCGCGATTCTGGCAGCCATGCTGTTGCCAGCCCTCAGCAAAGCCCGGGCGAAGGCCCGGACCTCGAGTTGCCTGTCCAACTTGAAGCAGTTGGGGGTGGCCAACTTCATGTATACGCAGGACTACGATGGCCGGATCGTCCTGGGCTGGCAGGCGGCCGCCCCGAGCACGTGGGAAGAGGGCCGTCTCAACGTCTACTTCACCGACAATGCCATCCGCCGGTGTCCCTCCAACTCCGCCGATGGTGATTGGTCTTACGGATTGTACGGCCAACTCCACGGTCAGGTCATGGACGGTTTGGTGAAGTCGCCCTCCGGCACGGCTCTAATGGCGGACAACACCGACGTCAGCAATGCCGCGCCTCTCAATGCCACCCCGGTCGACGCCTTTGTAAAGAGCGGAAACGGCCACTGGGAGGTGAACTACTGCCGGCCCTTCGCGGGACCCGCCGGCGCCACCTACAGCAGCGCCCGGCCGCTGAACCCGTGGGTGCATGAACCCAACGTCAACATCCTCTTCTGCGACGGTCACACCGAATCCCTGCCGGCCAAGATGGCGTGGGGGCCTTACGACTACGGCCACCCCAACAACATCTGGGATAACCTCTGAGAAACGGCGAAGAAATCTCCGCAAGCTTCGGACGGTTGGTGGCTTAACACCGCCCAGCGTCTCAACGGGCTAAGGTTGGTGCGGCGCGGCGGCCGTCTCCCTCACGCCCCCGCCAGGTGCCAGCACCATGTCACCAGGCCGGCGGCCAGCAGCCCGCACAGGGCCTGCGCGTACCAGGGTAACGAGCGGCGCAGCAGCGGCAGGCTAAGCAGGCCCAGCACCATGCCCCAGCCGAATCCGAGCGCATGCCCGACCACGTCCACGTTGCCCCGCGCCGGTCCGAGCTCGTCGGCGCCGCCCCCGGCCCCCAGCCAACCCAGCAGCGCCGCCGCGGCGCCGAGGGGCAGCCAGGTCTGCGAGAACAGCACCCGCACATCCCCGCACCTCCGCCAGGCCCGGACGGTCTGCAGCACTCCCAGGGCGCCCAGGGCGCCAAACGTGGCCGTTGACGCCCCGATGGCGTGTCGCCCAGGGCCCGCCGCCAGGGCCTCGCTGAGATTCCCCAGTCCGCCCGTGAGCAGAATCATGGCCCAGGCCGGGCCCGCCCCGACCAGCTGCGTCAGCGCCACCCCGAAGGCAAAGGCGACCGCGGCGTTGCCCAACACATGCCCCATATCGGCGTGCAGCCAGAGCGCGGTGATCGCGCGCCACCACTCCCCTTCGCACACGCGCGTCGAGTCCAGCGTTCCCAGCTCGAAGAGCCGCCCGGCGTCGGCTACGGGACCCGTCCGCAGGTAGAACTGCACCAGCGCCGCGGCGACGCCCAAGGCGCACGCCAGCTCGCCGAGGCTGAGAGACGCCAGCGCCGACTCGCCCCCGCGCACCCGCGGCCAGCCACGGTTCGCCCGCTCGTACGCCACCAGCTCTGCCCCCGCCCGCTCCGCCCACGCCTCTGGCACCACGATGTGGCGGCCGCCCTCCACATCGTCCTCCACCCGGTGCGGAATCCGCGCCGATGAGAGCGCCGCCAGATAGGGCAGCAAACGCTTCGGCGAGGACGGGATGAAGCGCTCCTCGACGCCCCCTTCGATGCTCCATTGGTCCGCAAAATGACTCATCGGCCCGGCCCCGCCGCACAGACGCACTTCATTGCCCGAGAAACTCTTGTCAAGCGCCCGGCGACATGCATATTATGACTCCGTGTTCTGAGACCGACGACCCCGTTGCCAGAAAAAGCAGCGCCACTTGTGGAACCCGCAAGAGGATGCTAGGTTGCGGTTTCCGTGGTGTTTGCAATGCGTTTGACGTGGAGGTTCTGCTGAACATGACAAAGCGTGATTTGGTGATTCGCATCGCCCGCCAGACCAATCTCAAGCAGCGTGACGTGATGCAGGTGGTGCAACTCACGTTTGATACCATCACCAAGGAACTCGCCGCCGGCCGTGGCATCGAGTTTCGCAACTTCGGCGTCTTCGAAGTGATGGTGCGTAAACCGCGCGTGGGACGCAATCCCAACGCGCCGAAGAAGACCGTCGAGATCCCGGAGCGCGTGGTGGTGAAGTTCAAGCCCGGCAAGATCATGCGTCGGCGCGTGGTCAAGCTCGATCCCAAGCGCATCTGAGCCGACCCTCGGCGGTAGAGGCCCCGCGGTGACGGCGGGCCTCTGATCCTGCCCAGCGGAGCCCGCGGAAGCCAGTCTGCCCAAGAGCGCTGGCTTCTGTTGTTTAGGGGTTGCGCCCCCGGGTCGGCGCCGGGCGCTGGAAGGGTTGTCTTGCTCCTTGCCGCGCCTGTGGCGCGTGCAGAACCCCGTCGGCACACACGACATGTGGACTAGATAGGTAAGTGATATGGCCCCCGCGAATGAACCGTTGCCCGGAACCTCGGATATCTGGGAGCCGGAAGTCCGGGAGTGGGTCTGTCTCGAGACGGCCGCCCGCGACATCTTTGCACGCTATGGCTACGGCGAAGTGCGTACCCCCATCTTCGAGCGTACCGACGTTTTCGTGCGCAGTATCGGTGACGAGACCGACGTGGTGCAGAAGGAGATGTACACCTTCGAGGACCGCGGCGGCCGCAGTCTGACCCTGCGCCCTGAAGGCACCGCCGGAACCATGCGCGCCATCGCCTGTCGCGGGCTGGCGGACGGCGAGCAGCTGCGCGTCTTCTACCTGGGGCCCATGTTCCGCGGCGAACGCCCGGCCGCGGGCCGCCGTCGGCAGTTCCACCAGGTGGGCGTCGAAGCCGTCGGCGGCTGCGATCCGTACGAGGATGCCGAGGCCATCGCCATGCTGGTCCACTACCTTGATGCCATCGGCGTCCAAGGGGGGCGCGTGCGACTCAACACCCGCGGCGTCGCGGAGGACCGTGCGGCCGTCAGTGCGGCCCTGCGACAGCACTTCGAACCGCAGGCACAGGCGATGTGCCCGGACTGCCAGCGCCGCTTGGCGGCCAATGTCTGGCGCATCCTGGACTGCAAGAACCCGGCCTGTCAGGCGCTGGTGGACGGGGCGCCCAAGATGGTCGACCTCGTGGGCGCGGAAAGCCGCGACTATTTTGCCGCGGTGTGCCGCGGCCTGGACCACCTTCACGTCGCCTACGAACTCGCGCCGCGGCTGGTGCGCGGCCTGGACTACTACGTCCACACGGTCTTCGAGGTCGTGCATAGCGGCCTCGGCGCCCAGGACGCGCTCGCCGGCGGCGGCCGCTACCGCATTACCCTGCCAGGCGCCAAGAAAGCCCTCGACGGCGTCGGCTTTGCGGCGGGTATGGAACGCTTGCTGATGGCCCGCGAAAGCCTCGGGTTGACGGCGCAGGCGGGCGCGGCGGCCGATGTCTTTATCGTCGCTTTGGGCGAGGTGGCCGGAGTCGCCGCCCTCGAACTGGCGCAGCAGCTCCGCCGTTCCACGGCCGGGCTGCGCGTGCTTGCCGGTCTCGGAGCGCGCAGCCTGAAGGCCCAGATGCGCGCCGCGAACCGCGCCGGCGCCCGCTGGACCCTCATCATCGGCGACAGCGAACTCGCGGCGGGCACGGTGGTCTGCAAGAACATGGCTGCATCCCAGCAGGAGAGCGTGCCGCGCGAGGCCGTGCTCGACTGGCTCGTGACGGCTGCCCGTGCCTGAACGACGGGCCGACGGCACGCCCCGCTGCCCGTAGCCAAGACAAGGAAGTGCGACGATGGACAGCAAGTACGTGCGCTCCCACCACTGCAATGAGTTGACCAGCGATCACGTTGGCCAGGCGGTCAACCTCAGTGGCTGGGTCAACAGTTGCCGCGACCTCGGTGGCCTCGTCTTCATCGACCTGCGCGACCGCGAGGGGGTCACCCAACTCGTCATCGACCCCACCCAGCGCCCCGAGCTGGCCGCCCTCGCCCGCGACATCCGCGAAGAGTGGGTCATCGCGGTTACGGGCACGGTGCGCCCCCGGCCGGAAAACATGATCAACCGCAGCCGACCCACCGGGAGCATCGAGGTGGGGGTCGAGACCCTCACAGTGCTGAACCGCGCCGCCCCCATGCCCTTCAACCTCGAAGACCCCTCGGTCAGCGAAGACCTGCGGCTCAAGTACCGCTACCTGGACATGCGTCGTTCGGGCCTGGTCAACAACCTGCGCCTCCGTCACCGGATCACCAAGGTGGTCCGTGATGTGCTCGATCAGCAGGGCTTTGTCGAGGTCGAAACCCCGATCCTGAGCAAGAGCACCCCCGAAGGCGCCCGGGACTACCTCGTGCCCAGCCGGGTGCATCCGGGCAACTTCTATGCGCTGCCCCAGGCGCCGCAGCAATACAAGCAGATTCTTATGATCGGCGGCCTGGAGAAGTACTTCCAAATCGCCCGCTGTTTCCGCGATGAGGACCTGCGCGCCGACCGCCAGCCGGAGTTCACCCAGATCGACCTCGAGATGAGTTTCGTCACCGCCGACGACATCATCGCCACGGTCGAGGCGATCCTGGTGGCGGTGATGAAGCAGGTCGCCGGGCGCGAGGTCCAGCCGCCCTTCCTGCGCTTGACGCACCGCGAGGCGATGGAACGCTACGGCTCCGACAAGCCCGACACTCGTTTTGCTATGGAGCTGACCGACCTCACTGCCGACCTGCGGCAGACCGAGTTCAGGGCCTTCCGCGCGGTCATCGATGGGGGCGGCGTGGTCAAAGTCATCAACGCCAAGGGTCAAGGCCACACCAGCCGCAAACAGATCGATGCCTGGACCGAGACCGTGCAGCTCTTCGGCGCCAAGGGACTGGCCTGGCTCAAAGTCGGCGCCGCCGGGGAACTCAGCGGCAGCATCGCCAAGTTCCTCTCGGAAACCGAACGGGCCGCCGTCAGGACCGCTACCCAGGCCGCCGAGGGTGACCTGCTGCTGATCGTGGCCGATAAACTCCGCGTCGCCTGCGAGGCTCTTGGCCGCCTGCGCCTCGAGGTCGCCAAAGCCACCGG
>CAIZKT010000402.1:0-2336 GCA_903933565.1 uncultured Victivallales bacterium
CCGCGAGAGACCCAGATCCTCGGGGTTGAGCTTCTTCTGCGCACGCCAGTAGCGCACGCTGACGCTCAGCAGGACACCCCGCTGGGTCAGGGCAACCAGGAAGGTGCTATCGGTCTGCATCGTACGGGGTTCCTTTCGGTTGGCGGCATTCATGTCAGGTGGAGTTGTGGCTGCTGCTTCTCGATGATCAGCCGTCCGGCCGAGGCGCGGACGACGATCTGGTCGCCTTCAATGAACCCGGCGTCGGCGAGCCATTTTCCCGACAGCCGGATCCAGGGACGGACATACTCGTAAGGGCGCCAGGCGCAGCGGCCTCCTGACGTATGCACCAGCGACTGCACCGTCAGGTGGCGGACCGCGGGTACTGCCGATGTCACAGGTTCTCCTCTTGTGCTTGGGGGTTCACGCCGTCCGGTTGGGGGTAACCGAGACGCGGGCGCGGTTGCGGTGCCAGGCCTTACACGCTTCCGCGTACTGACAGTCAGAGCAGGCCCAGCTTTGTTCGGAGGGCAGGAAGTGCTCCGCCTTGATCATGGCGCTCACCACCTGCAATAGGGCTTCCAGGCGCAGGAAACGATCTTCGCTGCGTACGGTCTCCAGGTGGGTCACCGTGGGTTTGGCGGTCTTGGTCACCACATCGAAACGGAAGCGGGTGCGCTTGTCGTCGTTGAAACTGCGGGCGTAGAGGTAGCAGGTAGGCTGGAGATCGCTGTCCGCCTTGCCTTCAGGCCAGCGGCGGGCCGCAGTCTTCCAGTCGACGATGGTGCAACCTTCAGCGTCCTGAACAACGAGGTCATACTCGCCGATCAGGGGTTTGGGCTCGGTGCCGCTCGCGTGTGGCAGCGGCACTTGGAACACCTCGCCCACGGCCAGGATACGATCAGCGCAGCACACCGGGTCGGTGAGCAGCGCCTGCAACATGCCCTGACCCTGGCGGATCAGGGCGTCTGGGGTCTCGTCTTCACGGAACGCGACCGGTATCTCTGCCGTACGGCATTCCTGTCCGAAGAGATCGCCGAAGAGATCCAGGGCCGGGGTCAGCGGCAGATCGCGTCCGGCCAGCCGCGCCCGGAAGGCGAAGGTACAGGCCGAGTGAAAGACACCGCCGAAGACCAGCGCCGCCGGCGTTGAAACCGGCGGCAGCTTCCAGACGTACCTGAAGGCCCATTGCAGGCTGCAGGTGTTGAGGAACGTGTTCAGAGCCGAGAATGACCAGTGGGGTTTCTTGCGCAGTTCGGCCAGGCTGGGGGCTGGCGTGTTCATGCCGCCCTCCGGGTCGCCTGACGGTTGCCGCCTTCGCGGGCGTTCATGCGGTCGATGAGTTCAGAGGCCTGACGGCGGCTGAGCGCCTCCACCGAGGTCACCCCGAAGTCGCGCTGGCAGGCGCTGTTGAGAGCGCGCAGGTCCATGCCGCGATCCAGGGCGAGCGTAGTCAAGTAGTGGATCTGCTTGGAGGACGCCGGGGCATCGGTCGGTTTGGCCGGTGTCGACGCCGGCTGCTGCTGGGGCGGTTGGGCTGGGGCCGGCAACGCTGGCGCCTGGCCGCCGAGTTCATTCTCGACACTGTCGCGCACGAGCTCGAAGGTGTCGTGGATGCGGTTGCGGAGCTGCTCAGGGCTGAGGCCATCGGGGATCTCGACTTCGACGCTGGCGTGGTAGCTCTGCGAGGAGTAGTCCCGGCCCTCGACGGGCACCTTCTTGCTGAACGAGGCATTGAGTCGGAGCATGGTGGATCTCCCATAGAGTGAGGCCATTCGGGTGACGTGGTACAGAACGGAAAAGGCCGCTCCCCGGCAGGTGAGTGCCGGAGAGACGGCCCATGTGGAGGGGCAGCGCGACGAGCCGGGCTAGAACCCGGCCACCATCTTGAGTTGGTCGATGACCTTCTCGCTGCGGGCGTACTGCTTCTCACGGTCACGCAGGAAGCGCTCGACCGCGCGCACCTTGTCGCGCAGCGAGCGCACGGCGACAGTGGCCTGGCGCAGAGCGCTCTCGGCATCGTTCACGGCGTTGCGCAGATCCAGCAGCGGATCCCCAGGGACCATGGTGAGCTGCGGTACGACGGTGCTGCCAGTCTCCGGGGCTACCGTGGGCGTTTCGGTTGCGTGGATCTCAGTGGTGGCAGCATCCCCCGCTGTGGCAGCGGCAGTCTCGGCCGGAGCCGTGACTGTGGGGCTGGTGATGGCAGGAGCGTTCTGGCTCTCGGCGGGCATGGGGTGTTCTCCCGGGTTGAGACGTCCGGCCACGAAGGCCGCGACATCCTGGTTCTGTTCGTTCATGGGCATCAGGCAGTGGAGTCCGGGACGCTCGCCGGTACACAGCCAGGGCGAGCAGTC
>CAIZKT010000403.1:0-5569 GCA_903933565.1 uncultured Victivallales bacterium
ACCACCGAGATCTACACCAGGACGTACACTCTTTCCCTACACGACGGCTCTTCCGATCTGCATGAAGTACTTCGTGGTGACCACCAAGCACCACGAGGGCTTCTGTCTCTGGGACTCGCAGGTCAGCGCCTACAAGGCGCCGAATACGCCGGCTGGCCGCGATCTGCTGCGGCCGATGGTCGAGGCATTCCGGGCGCGTAACCTGCATGTCGGCTTCTATCACTCGCTCATCGACTGGCACCACGAAGATTACGTCCTTGACCCGCACATCGGGCCGTACCGCGAGCACCCTGAGCGCTTGAAATTGAACGAAGGCCGCGACCAGCGCCGGTACGCCGAATACCTGCGCGCCCAGGTGCGCGAACTGCTCACCCAGTACGGCAAGGTCGATATCCTCTGGTTCGACTTCAGCTACCCCAAGCCGGACGGCTCGGGCAAGTGCCACAAGGACTGGGACAGCGCCAACCTGTTGAAGATGATCCGCGAGCTGCAGCCGAACGTGATTCTCGACGACCGCCTTGATCTGGCGGACACCCACGGTGCCTGGGACATCAAGACGCCGGAGCAATTCCAGCCGCGCGAGTGGGTGAAAGTCAACGGCGAGCCGGTGGTGTGGGAGGCCTGCCAGACCTTCAGCGGCTCCTGGGGTTACCATCGCGACGAACAGACCTGGCGCAGCGTCGACGAGTTGCTGCGGACCCTCATCGACTGTGTCTCCAAGGGCGGCAATCTGCTGCTCAACGTCGGCCCCACCGGACGTGGCGAGTTCGACTACCGCGCCCTGGACCGGCTGACCGGCATGGGCCAGTGGATGCGCCAGCACAGCCGGGCCATCTACGGCTGCACCCAGGCCCCGGATGACATTCCCACCCCGCAGGATTGCCGCCTGACCTACAATCCGCAAACCCGGCGGCTGTACGTGCATTGTTTCGCCTGGCCGTACCACCACCTGCACCTGGACGGCCTCAAGGACCGCGTCGAATACGCCCAGTTGCTCCATGACGCCAGCGAAATCACCATGCGCATGAGCGATTGGCACGCCGGCCAGAACAGCGCCGTCGACCGCAAGACGCTGACCCTGACCCTGCCCACGATCAAGCCGAATGTGGCCATCCCGGTGGTCGAGCTGTTCCTCAAGGGCTGAGGTACAGGTCCGCCCAACCGTTCTCATCCTGCCAGCAATGGGGGGTGAAGCCGACAAAATAGAGGGCGTGGTCCCGCTCGCCGCCGTCGTCATCATCCTGGACGCCGAGGGTGAAGCCGACGGTGTCACCGGGCCGGACCTTTCCACCCATCACGGCCCAGGTCAGGCGGTACTCGTAGCGCAGGATGACGCCGCCGCTGGGCCGCGCCTCGATGCTGGTGGCGCCCTGCCAGAAGTCGGGCTTGCCGAAGGAGTCCGGCCAGGCGGTGCAGTTGCTGGTGGCGGCGCCATTAGCCACCAGGCTGAACTCGCCGCCGAAGGCGTACTCGCCACCGTCCTTCAGGCGGGTCTTCGGAGCGTGGTTGTGATTGCCGTCGAGAAAGACCTCGACCGCGTCATCCCACCAGGCCTTGGCGTGCGTCTCGCCCGCGGCCGTATCGTCGAGCCGGAGCGCATCGTCGGTCACCTCGACTGCCACGTACAGCGCTGCCTCATCGTGGCAGACGGCAAAGCGATAGCTCAGGTCGGCAGGATCATCAGTCACCGACGACTCCAGGTCGAAGACACCGTTCTGCGGGGTGACGGGGTAGAAGCGCACGCCGCGCCAGTCGTCGAGTTTGCCGTCCAGGGTGATGGCGCGGCGCTTGGCCACCAGCCGCGGGCGCGGCGAGCCGTCGGGAAACGGTGTCTCGGAGACCGCCGTGGACCGGCAGCCGACCCACAGGCCGGCCAGCGTCAGTATGCAGACGGAGGCAAGGTGTCTTTTCATGGCTCTCCCGTGACCTATATTGATCCTACGAATCGCGTCGACCACGGCCGCTACCATAGCACACTTCCTGAGGCGGCCTGGGGTTGGCAGCAGACGGGAAAGACGATCATGATCGAGATCCTGGCCGCCACCAGCAACGCGCACAAAGTCCGCGAGATGAGCGCTATCCTGGCCCCGGTCGGAGTGCGGCTCCTGAGCGCCAGCGAGGTCGGCGGAATCCCGGAAGTGATCGAGGACAGGGCGACCTTTCGCGACAACGCCGTGAAGAAGGCCTGCGAGGTCGCCGCGGCCACGGGCCGAAGGGTGGTCGCCGATGACTCCGGCCTGGAGGTTGAGGCGCTGGACGGGCAGCCCGGCGTCCTCTCGGCCCGTTACGCCGGGGAAGGCGGAAACGACGGCCGCAACCTCCGCAAGCTGCTGAACGCGCTCGCCGGGGTGGCCGACCGGCGGGCCCGCTTTGTCTGTGTCATCGCGGTAGCCGACCCGGCCGAGCTCATCGGCACGGCCGAGGGCGAGGTCCGCGGCCGCATCATCCACCAGCCGCGCGGCCTGGGCGGTTTCGGCTACGACCCCATTTTCGTGCCCGAGGGATTCGAGCAGACCTTCGCCGAACTCTCGCCTGAGGTGAAGAACGGCATGAGCCACCGGGGCAAGGCCCTGACCGCCGCCGTGGCACAAGGCTTGTTCGCCTAAACGGCACTATGGTAGCGCACTAGTCGGTTTGCCGATTCAGGTCCGCCGGTGAGAATAAGCTATGTCCTTTATAAGTCTGGACGAGAACATCGACCTGGCGCTGCGCAGCCCCGATTTCTTCATTGCGGGGCGGAATCTATCCATCGATGAACTGGCGGTGATCCGCCTGGAGGACACCTGGAAAGTCGCTTTGGTCAACAACATCGAGGATGCGGAGCAGGACCTCATCGATACCTGCATGCAACCGCTTGATCCGCGGCACTACAGTCGGCTCCAGATCGAGGAGTGGTTCGGCAAGGAGCGCTTCTTCCTCCAGACCAAGCGTGCCGCGCTGGTGAATGAGGATGTCTTGATCGAGGACGCGATCCGCCACCGCAACCTGGTCCGCTACCGGCTCTGCTATACGCTGAACCACCCGTTCAAGGTTGCCCTGAACACCGGTCACTACCAGCAGGCCCGGTCCGCTGTGGATGCGTTCCTGGCCCTGGCCGAATGTCTTCACCCGTTTCGATACCCCTATTACACGGTACTGTGGACCAATGGCCTGCTGAATCGGCACAGTCACATCTGAGAAATCTGCCGGGTGTGCAAACGCTTGCATGGTTCTATCTGCATACGGTCGGCAGAAACGCTAGGAGTCAAGAAATGGCGGCAAAGCTGAATGAGCAGGTCTGGGTGTGGGGCGGGCCCACGAAGCAGTGGGGCGGCTCGATGGACGATGACGGCCTGCTGAAGGGCGCGCGCTATTTCGGGGCGCGGAATGTGCTGTATGTCTATGGCCCGCATAGCGACACCATGTTTGCGCTGCTCAAACCCCTGGACCAGGTCGTCTGTCAGATCGGCGCCAATTGCCGCAATCCCGAGGCCGTTCCGGCGGACACGGTGACCGAGGCGGAGCAACTCAGCGCCTTCTCCCTGCGCTACCCGAATATCGTCGGCGCGGTCATTGACGACTTCGATGTCGGTTCTGAAAAATTCAGCGCGGCCAAGATCAGCGCCATCCGCCAGGCGCTGCGCTCGCACAATCCCGCGCTGCAACTGTACGTGGTGACCTACACCCACAAGCTCCACGAGGGCTATGAGGACCTCCTCCCAAGTATCGATGTAGTGACCCTGTGGGTCTGGAGACAGGACGACCTTGCCAAGCTCGACGCCAGCCTGCAAGTGATCCGCCGCGAGTTCCCCGGCAAGCCGGTACACCTGGGCGTCTACCTCGACGACTACGGCCAAACCAAAGTCGGCATGCCGCTGGAACGGCTCGCCTTTCAGCTCGACCGGGCGCGGGCCTATCTTGCCGAGGGCACGCTCCAGGGACTCATCATCCTGGGCGACAGAGAGATCAGCAAGCACCCGCAACAGGCCGCCTTCGTCCGCGACTACCTGGCGCAACACTTCGCCAACCCCTGAGAAGCCGGGCAGAAATGTCGACCGCGGCAATCAGGTAAAGGCTCTTGCCGAACCCCCGTACGGCCGACTGGGGTTCGGCGCCGAAGGCGTGGCATTCCTCAGCCCAGCCCAGGATTCCTCACTCGGCGGAACCACGAGTCAACCCTTGGCGACGGGATCGCCTGAGTCGCGCTTGCCTCAATGAGGGCGGCGTCGAGCCCCGCCTCATCGAGGCATGGCCACGCGGGTATCCCCTTCATTTTTGGGCTTGGATGCGGTTCTAGTCCGACATGTAAGGATACCTGGGCCAGTAATTTACGTGACAAGGACAGCGGCTGGCTGAAACCCGCCGGGGTCGGTGCCTGGCGTTGACGTGGGGCCAGGTCGGAGTTCACTCCTCGGCGGGAGCAGTCTCCGCGGCGTCCTCGGGCTGAGTGCCGGATGAGGGGGCGAGTTTGACGGGGCCCGCCGCGAGGCGTTCCCGGATGGCGGCGAGCATGCGGGCCTGGAGGTCGGGGTCAGCATCGAGGGCCTGTTTGGTCTGTTCACGGCCCTGGCCGACCTGGATATCCTGGAAGCTGAACCAAGAGCCGCGCTTCTCGATGAGTTTCATAGCGAGGGCGACGTCGAGGATGGAGCCAGACCTGGAGATGCCCTCGGAGTACATGATGTCGAACTCGGCGACCTGGAAGGGCGGGGCCATCTTGTTCTTGACCACCTTCACTTTGACGCGGCTGCCGAGGGGTTGGCCGTCGGGGGCCTTGATGGTGGCGATGCGGCGGATATCGAGGCGGATGGAGGCGTAAAATTTGAGGGCGCGGCCGCCGGTGGTGGTTTCGGGGCTGCCGAACATGACGCCGATTTTTTCGCGGATTTGGTTAGTGAAGATGACCGAGGTACGGCTGCGGCTGATGGCGCCGGTGAGTTTGCGCAGGGCCTGGGACATGAGGCGGGCCTGGAGGCCGACGTGGGTGTCACCCATCTGGCCTTCGATCTCAGCACGTGGGACAAGGGCGGCCACGGAATCAATGACCAGCACATCGACGGCGTTGCTACGCACGAGGGTTTCGGCGATGTTGAGGGCATCTTCGCCGCAGTCGGGCTGAGTGACAAGGAGATCGTCGATGTTGACGCCGATGATGCCGGCGTAGGCGGGGTCGAGGGCGTGTTCGGTATCGATGAAGGCGCAGATGCCGCCGGCTTTTTGGGCATTGGCGATAACGTGTAGGCAGACGGTGGTCTTGCCAGAGGACTCCGGGCCGTAGATCTCGATAATACGGCCGCGCGGGATGCCGCCGACCCCGAGGGCGATGTCGAGGGCGAGGGCGCCACTGCTGATGGTAGGCACCTCGTCATGGGTGGTATCGCCGAGGCGGCGGATAGTTCCCTTGCCGAACTCCTTCTCGATCTGGCCGAGGGCGAGGGAGAGGTTGCGGTCGCGGGCGTCCTTGAGGTTGGGGGCGGCTTCTTTGTTCACGCGCAACTCCTTTGACTGACTGGACCGACTGGACTGAGTGGACTGAGTGGACTGAGTGGACTGAGTGGACTGAGTGGACTGAGTGGACTGAGTGGACTGA
>CAIZKT010000404.1:0-4185 GCA_903933565.1 uncultured Victivallales bacterium
CCTGACCTCTTCTTTGTGTTCTTGGTGCTCTTGGTGGTTGAAATGGCCATTCATGAATAAGGCAGGTTAGTCATTGGTCATTGGTCATTGCGCCGGCTTCTTTACCCACGCTGGCAGCCAGCGACCAGCGAAGATCTTCAGTTGTCGCTGGCGCGCTCGATACTGTTCGTATTCAGGAGACGAGTGGCGGTGGCTGAGATCGACGTGCCGCGGCGCCCAGCGCGCATAGGCTGGCGTGGCGGCGATGAGGACGACCAGGGCGATTCCATGCAGGGCCAGGGTCAGGCGGCCGCGCTGGATCAGCCAGGCACAGGCCAGCAAACCGAGCAGAAGCAGCGCCGGCGCCAGGATGGAGACGGTCACGCTTTCCCCGATCCGTACCCAGAGCCAGATGGGCATGACGCAGAGCGTGACCGTGCCCATGGCGATGGCCACGGCGAAAAGCCAGCGCCGCCAGCGTGCCGTGGCCGCCGCGGTGCCGCTCTCGAGGGCGAGGATGCCGGGCGCTACCAGCAGGCTGAAGGCAGGGATGAGCGGCACCAGGTAGCGTTCCGCCTTGGCCGGCACCAGGCTCAAGAACAGCGCATTCCCCAGCAGCCAAGCCAGCGCCAAGCGCTGCTGGCTGGCCCACTCGCGCCAGCCAACACGCGGTCGCCGGAGCGCGGGCCAGAGGATCACGACCCAGGGAAGCAGCGCAAAGGGCAGGGCGTATAGATAGTAGTAGAAGGGCTCGCGGTGAAAGGCCATCTCCACGCCGGAGCGCTTGACCCCGAAGTTGACCGTGACGACATCGACCAGCACCGCCCGCGCCGCCGGCACCCAGGCCAGCAGGTAGGCGTACCAGGCCAGTGACCCCAGGAGAACGACCGGCAGGGCTCGCAGCAGCGGCCGCAGGGCGCGGCGCGGCTCCGGTCGGCACAGACGATCGACCAGCATGGGAACCAGTGGCACCACCCAGCCCATGAAACCCTTGGTCAGGAAGCCGCCGATCAGGCCGGTCACGATCAGGGCGTAGCCCGTCCGGATCCTGCCCTTCCACAGTCCCGTGTAACCGCAGAGTGTCAGGCAGACAAAGAAGGTGAGCAGGGTGTCGAAGGTCCCCCGGTGGCCATGGCTGAGCAGGGTCAGGTTGCCAAGCGTCAGCAACGCTGCCCACCAGGCGACACGAGCATCGGCGAGCCGCAACCCCAGCACGTAGGTCAGCAGCACCACGCCCACCGCGGCGAGAGCCGACACCAGGCGCACGGAAGCCAGCCCGGCCTCACCGCGGCACACCGATACGGCATAGGAGAGCCAATGAAACAGCGGCGGTTTGGTCAGATGCGGTTCGCCTTCCAGCCGCGGCACCAATACCTCGCCGGTGGCGTACATGCCGCGGGAGATGTCGACGCAACGGAGCTCGGCATTGACGACCGGCGGGCCAACGTTATAGCCAGCCAAGTAGACCACGCCGGCCAAGACCGCAAGCAAGAGCCACGCCTGGCGCCCCGGCTCAGCGGGTCTCGCGGCGTTCACATCCGTCATGCGCTGACTCCCGTCCACAATGCGTCGCAGGCGTCGCCCGCGTAGGTCCGCACTGACACCAGATCATAGCGCGCTAAAATAAGGCCATGGGCGGTTGAGTGCATCCCAAGCGCAGATTAAATTCCGTTCACGAGGGTCGGGGGGCGGGGCCAGAGCAGGAGCGCGGCAGATGACAGGTTTCGTGGCGGGTACAGCCCGCGCCGACATCACTCCACCGGTCGGGGTTGATCTGTGTGGCTATGGGGCTCGGCCTGGGGCCAGCACGGGAGTCCGGGACCCGCTCCTGGCCGAGGCGCTGTATCTCGCCGACGGGCGCTGTAAACTGCTCATCCTGACCTGCGATCTGATCGGCTTCCACCACGATCAGGTCGCCGCGCTGCGGCGCGGCATCGAGGCCCGCACTGGCGTACCGGCAGCCCATATCCTGGTCGGCTGTAGCCATACCCACGCCGGGCCGGCGACGCCGTGCCTGAAGTACCTCGGCAATCCCGATCCGGCCTACCTCGAGGGGCTGCTCAGAACCGTGATGGCGACGGCCACCGTGGCCCGCGAGCGGGCCCAACCGGCGCAGGCCGGCTGGGCTCGGACGGAGCTGCGGGTAGGGATGAATCGCCGCCAGCGTTGTGCCGGGGGCATGGCGATCGGCGTCAATGAAGAGGGGAGCACGGCGCCGTACGTCGACGTGCTGGTGGTGAATGCTCTGGACGGCGGCCCGTTGGCGCGGCTCTTTTCGCATGCGGCCCACGCCGTCGCCCTGGGCGGCGACAACACGCTGATCTCGGCCGATTGGCCCGGCGCGGCCCGGCGTGGCATCGAGGCGGCCGCCGGCGGTGGCGCCGCGCTGTTTCTGCAGGGGTGTTGTGGCAACCTCAACTGCCGTGAGCGCGGCGACGAGGGCGTCGAGAGTCAGGGTCGCGCGGCGGCGGCGGCGGTCTTGGCGGCGGTCGCTAAGGCGGGGTTGTCCGAGCGCGTTACCCTGGGCGCCGCGCTGACGCCGCTGGACCTGCCCCTGGCCCCGCCCCCGCCAGCCGCGGAGGCCAGAGCGCTGGTTGCCGCGGCGCGCGCGAAACTGGCCGAGCTTCCGGCGACCGCCAACCGCGGCGTGCGCTGGATGGCGGAAGGCGCGGTCGAGTGGTCGCTGGACCTGCTGCGGCTGGCCGAGGAAGGCCCCCGCGCGCGGACGGTGCCGTTTGCCGTGCAGGCGCTGCGGGTGGGTGCTGGCGCCATTGTCGGGCTGCCCGGAGAGGTATTTGTCGAGTATGCTCTGAACCTCGACCGCGCCAGCCTGTTCCAGCCAACTCTCGTCGCGGGCTATGCCAACGGTAACGTGGGCTACATTCCGACCGCGGCGGCCTACCCGGAGGGCGGCTACGAGGTCACCGACGCGATCCGCTACTACGGCGTCACTATGCCGCTGCCCGAGTCCGAGGCACTGATCCTGGCAGCGGCGCGGACGGCCCTGTCGGGCGTGTGATGGAGCTGTAGTGGAGGGTAAGGACCGTGAACAGCGCGACTCTGGTGGCGGCTTTGCCGCGGCGTGTCCTGGGCTTTATCGCGGCGCAACGCTTGCCGGACCGCGGTCCGGGCGCCTACCGCTATGCGGCGGCGATGTCCACGCCGACGCTCTACTCGTCGACCTACGCGGCGATGGCTCGGGCCCTGCTGGGCGACCTGGCAGGGATGTCGTCGGCGGAGCGTCAGGACTGGGTCGACAGCCTCAATCGGCATCAGGACGAGGACGGACTCTACCGCGACCCGGTGATCTTCGATCAGGGCTGGTATGCGGCCGATCCGCTCTGGTGTGGCCGGGCGCATCTGACCTGCCATGTGATCGGCGCTCTGGCCTGTCTCGGCGGGACGGCGGCGCGTCCCTGCGGTTGGCTGGAGCCCTGGCGCGACCCGGACCGTCTGCGACAGTGGCTGGAGACGCGGGACTGGGGCGAGCGGGTAGGCTGGACCGGCAACGAGGTGATGAACATCGGGACCCTGCTGCAATATGCCCGCGACGTCCACGGTGACGCCCAGGCTGGGCGCTGCGTCGAAGCCCTGCTCGAGTGGCTCGAGACGCACCACCTCAACCCGGCCAGTGGCGTCTGGGGCAATCTTGACCTGGCCGAGCCGAAGTGGCGCAGCCATGCGGTGCAGGCAGCCTACCACTGGTGGCCGCTTTTCTTCTACGATGGTCGGCCCATTTCGCATCTGGAGCGGGCCATCGACACCGTCCTGGCGACGCAGAATCCTGCCGGCGGTTTCGGCTGGGGGGTCCACAACCCGAGCGCGCCACTGACTTCCAGCGCCTGCGAAGACATCGACTCCATCGACCCGCTCTGCCGGATGCTGCCCTGCACCGACTACCGCCGCGCCGACATCGTGTCCGCCCTGGAGCGTGCGACGGACTGGGTGCTCAGTAACCAGATGCCGGACGGCGGCTTCGTGTTCCTGCGTGACCGGCCCTTCGAGTATGGGCATCCGCAGCTTCGCGGTGCGGCGGACGTCGGCGCCATGTTCCCGACCTGGTTCCGCCTGCTATCGCTGGCTCTGATCGGCCGGGCGCTTCCCGCCGGGCCGCTGGGCCGCCTGCCGTGGAGCCTCGGGCGTTGCCCCGGATACCAGTTCTAGTGTGTTGTCCGGCAGTAACTACTCAGGTTACAACTCAGGTGC
>CAIZKT010000405.1:0-1682 GCA_903933565.1 uncultured Victivallales bacterium
AGCCAAAGCGGTGTCGCGGTCGCCGTCGGCGACCTTGCCACGCGCAGTCCACATGGCCGACGCGCGATATGGACTGCGTGCGGCAGAGGGCCGCGTCCGCGGCCCGTCGACGCCGCTTTCACGGTCGGCGGTACGACGGCGGTCGTTTCTTGAAACAGCCCTGGGCGGGGGGACGGTCGGGCCGACCGCCGGCTCCAGGGCGGGGGGACGGTCGGGCCGACCGCCGGCTCCACGCCAGGCGCCCGTGCTGGACGCTCGGAAGTAGGCGCTCGCGAGCCGTCCCCATGCCATTTAGTAAACCTGTCGCTTCATGGTTGGTTGACAATAGACATAGGGGGCTTACCCTAACTGGCTTTGCGGTGGCCAGGGCGGGCGACCGATGGCCTGCGAGCGGGCCGAGGACAAGCACAAGGGAGCAACGCAGTGCGGTCGCTGATTCTGAGTCTGCTGGCACTGACAGCGGTCCTGGCGGGGGCGGAGACGGCCGTATGGACGCTTCCCGACCTGACCGTGTACGGGGCGCCAGGGGTGGCTGCCGGGAGTGAGGACGCGACAACGGACTGGGCGCGACCGCGAGCGCCGCTGGCGGTGTTTGCCGCCTCGCAGGGGGCTGGCGCCCAGGCGGACTTCAGTCTGCACGGCAGCGCCTTCAGCGAAGCCGGCTATGCGCTGGCTGGTCTGGCCTTGCGGAACCCGCAGACCGAGCATTTCAACGCCGAATTGCCCCTGCCGGCGGAGCTATTCGGGGATTTCGAGGCCCTGACGGGGCTGGACCAGGCGCTGGCGAGCACGGGGCATCTGGCCGGCAGCATCGGGGCGGAGTTCGCCGCCGCGGAACCGGGCACCGCGGTCGGCCTCACGGGCGGCGCCGGCGGCAGCTATGGGGGGCGGTTTTGGCGCGCCGACCGCTGGGGGGCCGATAGTCCCTGGAGCAGTAGCGTCTTCGGCTGGCGGCAGCGGGAGGCTGGGTTCGACTATGAGAGCAATCACGCCGAGGCCAGCGGCGGCGGGCTGCACCTGCAATACCGGGCTGCCGCGAGTGCCTTTGATAGCGTCGTCGCCATACAGGAGAAAGACTTCGGCGCGCGGGGCTTCTACGGGGTGTCCGCCGATCGACCCTCGGCAGAGTCGACTGACGACGCGCTGTTTCTGACCTCGTGGCGCCAGGGCTTGAGCGTTCCTGGAGATTACGTCCGGGTTACGGCCAGTACCCGGCGCTTCGACGACGACTACGTTCTCGACGACCGAGATTCGTCCTACTACCGCAATCGCCACAGAACTCTCACCACCGCCGCCGCGGCGGACGGGCACGGCTCGGGCGCTGACCACCTCGCTCTGACCTGGCGGGCGTGGGTCGAAGATGAACGCCTCGACAGCCGTGGCGTGTTCAAGGGCGCCGACACCGACGGGCTGGGGAGGCACGACCGGCAACGGCTTGGGGCCCTGCTGGCGCCGGAGTGGACGTTGGGGCCCCTGACCTGCCGCGGCGGCGGCCAGGTCGTGGCCTTCAGCGCCGACGCCCCTGCCCCGCTGGCCCTAGCGGGACTCGAATACGCGGCGGGACCTCGGCATCGGCTCTATACCACCTACACCGAGCAAGTCCGCCAGCCCTCGTTCACCGAACTCGACTACGAATCGCCCGCCAGCCTGGGAAATGCCGGACTGGAGAACGAAAAGAGCCG
>CAIZKT010000406.1:0-4279 GCA_903933565.1 uncultured Victivallales bacterium
CGCCATCACCGGCAACCCGCAGAGTCAGTTGGCCCGGTGGTCCGACCTGGTGGTGCCCATGGCGGTGTCGCGCGAGGCGTGTCCCTTCAACCTCGCGCCGACGACCACCACCACGGCTCTGCTGGCGCTCGGGGACGCTCTCGCCATCGTGCTGCTGGAGTGCCGACGCTTCGGTCTGGATGACTACGCCAGGCTCCATCCCGCCGGCGCCATTGGCCGCAGTATCACCCTGCGGGTTACCGACATCATGCGGACCGGAGAGCGCTTTGCCGCCGTGCGACCGGAGACGCCGGTGCGCGATGCCTTGGTGGCCATGACTCAGGCTCGCTGCGGCGCCGTGGCGGTCGTGGATGCGCAGGGGGTGCTGGAGGGCATCTTCACGGACGGCGACTTCCGACGGCGTATCACCGGCGACGTGGCCGTGCTGCACGCGCCCATTCGCACCGTCATGACCCCGAAGCCTATCGTTATCCGCGCTGACGCCATGGCGGTCGAACTGGTGAAGCTGCTGGAACAACGCAAGATTGACGATGTGCTCGTGGTGGATGCCGAACACCACGCCGTCGGCCTGGTGGACATTCAGGACCTGACGCGCTTTAAGCTCATGTAGCCCGGCCGCGAGCCGAGGCTTTGGCGGCACCAGCAGTTGATCGCGACGCCATCTCTTCAGTTCTTGACGGAGGATGCGACCATGAAGCTCGGGCTGGTAACCTATAACATCGCGGCGGCGTGGGACCTCGACACCCTCCTGCGGGTCTGCGCCGACACGGGCCTGACGGGCGTGGAACTGCGTACCACCCATGCTCATGGCGTCGAGACCTCCCTGACCGCGGCGCAGCGCCGCGAAGTAGCGCGCCGCTTTGCCGATAGTCCCGTGCGCCTGGTCGGCTTGGGCAGCACCTTCGAGTACCACTCCGCCGACCCGACCGAACTGCGCCGGCAGATCGAGGGCACCAAGGGCTATGTCCGACTGGCAGCAGACGTCGGAGCGGGCGGGGTGAAAGTCCGGCCGAACGCGCTGCCGGAAGGCGTGCCGGTGGCGCGCACTCTGGAGCAGATCGGACAGGCCCTGAACGAGGTGGCGACTGACGCGGCGAACCTGGGCGTCGAAATACGCCTGGAAGTCCACGGTCGCGGCACCTGCCTGCCGCCGCACCTGGCCGCGATCATGGCGGTGGCCACGCACCCGAACGCCAAGGTCTGCTGGAACTCCAATCCCGCCACCGACCTCGATGTCGCCGGCTGCCTTGAACCTAAATTCCGGTTGCTCGCGGACCGCATCGGGCTGGTTCACATCAACCGCCTGCACTGCGGCTACCCCTACGCCGAGCTATTCCGCCTGCTGAAGACCGCGGGATACAACGATTACTGCCTGGCAGAAGTCCCTGCCGTCGGCGACGTGGCGGCCGCCACGGAGTTCCTGCGCTACTATCATCTGTGCTTCGAACTGCTGGGTGGCGCCTAACGTATACCCGGCCAGGCCCAGGACTTCTGCTCTCCGGCCTTGCTCGCCGTCCAGTGCAGGCCACCCGCCAAGTGGGCTGCGGTGATGACCTGGCGGAAGGTCCCATCGGCGCGCACGGAGAGCGGTTGACCGTCGACCGCAAGCACCGTTCCTGCCTCGGCGCCGCCGGTGACGATCAACTCCGCGTCCTGGCGGGCAAAGAAGGCGATAACCGCGGGCCCCTGCGCCGCTGCCTCCAGGTCGCTGGCCACCAGGTGGCGCAGCGCTTCGACTCGTACGGGGCTGCTCGTGGCGCTCAGCAGATCCAGTACGACCGGGGCCGTCAGGGCCTTTCTGCCGACCTTGAGGATGGCCTCGGCCGCCGCCTGGTCAGGCAGGCGCACGGCCAGCCTGGCCCAGCTTGCCAGCAGGCTCGTCAGCAGGTCGAAGTCTTCCACGCCCTGCCGGATAAGCAGCAGGCGCAGAGACGGCACCAACGGCCCTTTGCCGGCGGGATCGGGGTAGAATAGCGACGCCTGGCCGGCCGAGTAGTGGTAGAGTTGCTCATTGTTGCGGCCGACGGGCACCGGCGCCGCGGTGGGCTTCTCCCATGGGTTGATGCCATTCCACCAGCAGGCGTTCCACAACAACCCGCCCGCGGCAGAGGCGCTGAGAGCGTGCCACATGAAGGTTCGGTGCGACAGCGGCGTGCTTTCGATGGAAGCGGTCATGTTGTAGACCCAGACCTCATCTCCGGCCAGCCGCCGCGGTCCCACGACCTCCGGCCTGGCGCTGCTCCAGGGCACGATCCAGGCGTTGACTTTGCCCCATATGGCCTGCCCCGTGGCGGGATCGGTGGTCGCCAGCACCTTCAGGTCGGAGGCGCCCTGGTGGATGAGGTCGCAGAGTGCGCCGACCTTATCCATGTAGTCGGTTTCCGGTTCATCGTAGGGGTAGACATAGGCCAGGTCCAGCAACCCGGCCTGGCGCAAACGCTCTGCCATCTGGCGGTTCAGTTCGGAGTACGCCCCGGCAAAGCCCTCGTCGGCCAGCGCGGTGAACCCGGCCAGCTTGAAGCGCGGCTTCCAGCCCTCGCTGCAACCGCCACCAAACATCGGCCCGAGCGTCAGCGCCGTGGCCCGATAGCGCCGGGCCGCCACGAGAATCTGGTCGAAGCGCGTCCAGTCGAAACTCAGCACGCCATCCTTCATCTGTACCGCCGGGGCGGCCGCCAGGTTGAAGCCGCTGAGGCGGTGTGCCGCCAGGATGTCCCAGGCCAGGGCCAGCGCGTCCGTGTCGTTCAGCCCAGGGTAGAAGCGCCGGATGGGCGGGCCGCCCACCAGCACCATCGAGCGGTAGTGCGGCACCTCCGGCAGATCGAAACCCCAGCGCCGCAGGACCAGCGGCAGGCGCGCCAACACCCGGTCTCCAGAGCGCACGGTCACGGCCGAGCGGTACTCTCCGGGCGGCAAACCCACCGGGGCCGCCCAGTCGATCCAGAAGATCACGTTCCCCGTTGCCACCGCCGCCGGTTCGGGGGCGTTGTGGGCCAGCAGCGGGTCCGGCGTACGGCCCTTGGGAAAAGCCGGGTCCAGCGGTTCGGTCACGTTCACGCAGTGGGCGACGTAGGCGGACAGCGTCGCGGCCGAGAGCGGGCCAGGCCCGGTCGGGGCAGCAAACTCCAGTCGTAACGGGGCCAGGTCCGTGGCCGGGCTTACCACGAGCTGGCATAGGTCGTGGCCGTTGCCGGGCGCGGCCAGGCTGATTGCCGCGGCCGCCGGTGCAGCCGTCGGCAGAGCGGTGTCTGGGTAGAGGCGCGTTTCGGCCCGTTCGGACCAGATCAGCGCTCCCTCGACCACGGCCAGCCGCCGAGCCGTGATCTCGGCCGGCGCATCGTCCCATGGGTGCTCGCGCCGGTAGGCCGCCTCCAGCTCGGGCGTCAGGTTCTCGGAGATGCTGATCTCGTCCCACCACGAGGTGCCGACCTGGTCCTGCATCGTCTGCATGGTCAGCACCGGGCTCAGCCACAGCTCGTCAGGGCGGGTGCGGTAGCGCGCCAGGTTCAGGGTCCACTCGACGTCCCCCCGCCGATCCGTCTGCGGGAAAACGCGCTGGCCCGTATTGGTCTGCAAGAACAGATAGGTGCGGCTGGATCCCGGTTGCTGAGCCCTGCACCACCAGGTGACCCAGTACTCTGCGTCGGCCCTGACCGGGATGCGCTTCCCCGCGCAGGTGGTCCAGGTGCTTGGGGTCCCGGCGAGACGCAGGCAGCGTTGGCCCACCCGCGCTCCGGCGTCCTCCAGGAAGACGGTCTTGCCGAGCTTGCCAAACTCACCCTGAGCCCACTCGCTGGCGAAGCCATCGGGGCCGGCCTGCTCGAAGCCGGGGTTGGCAACCAGGTTGACTGCCGGGGCGGCCGCCCGGCCTACCCCTGTGCTCAGGATCAGGGCGCCGAGCAGCGCCAGAACGCCCTTGGATATCGTCATCATAGCCGACCCTCCACGAGGCTCGCTTGGCCGATCAACCCCCACAACATGGCGACTGGAAACATGACCATAGCCGCAGAGCTCCGCGCCAACAAGCCGTACGGATCAGGGCTTCAAGCAGGCGTGCGGGGGCGGTCGCGGTGCTATGGTAGCAGGTCGTAGTGCGGCTACGACTCTCCGGCGAGGGCTAATCGGGAACCGCACCTGGCCGGATTGGGGAGGCTCTTGCAGAACCTCGGATCACCAGCCTCTCGCCTGGAGCCGGCGGTCCGCACCGGCACTGCCGGGGCTTCCGCCGTACCTGGGGGTCTTGCCGACGGCGGGCACCGCGAACCCGCCCGGAACGGGC
>CAIZKT010000407.1:0-19450 GCA_903933565.1 uncultured Victivallales bacterium
CGGCGCCACGATGGGCGGCGCCACGATGGACGGCGCGGGCTCCTGAGCCGGGGCGAGAGCCGCCAGGACGAACGCAACAGACAGGGCTGCAAGCCTCAGCGTAGCGGGCATCTTCATGGTTCTGCTCCCCTGAGTTCTGACCGGCGGCGCGGGCGGTGGATGAACTATCCCACCTGAAACTCCGCAGGTCAACACACCCGCAAGCTGTTGCCGGGGGCCAGCCCTGGAGTCGGCGGTCCCCGCCGTATCCCCAGCCCTGGAGTCGGCGGTCCCCGCCGTATCCCCAGCCGGACAGACCGCCGACCTCCACGCCCTGCGGGCGGAAGAGACGCCAGCGACAGCATCTCTAATCCGCCTCGCGCCAGACAGGCGCCAGGCGTGGAGCACCGGTCGGCCCGACCGTCCCCCCGCCGTGCCGGGCAGAAGCCTCTAGGGAACAGACTTGCGCCCCAGCCGCCCCCTCCACCTTGACAACCACATTGTGGCAGTCCTATAGTAGCGCCCTTCATGGATGGCGCCTGGCCGCGTAAGCCTCGGCGTAGCGGGCTCGCATGCTGCTGACCGAGGCGTGGCGTTTTATTGAAAGGACGTCTCTGCCGATGTCGGAAGGAACTGAGTCAAGCCTGGATCTCCGCCCGGTGGCTGAGATCGTTTCGGCGCGCCACCCGTTCCAGGAAGGCGACGTCATCAGTGCCCTGCAGGCGGTGCAGGAGCGCTACGGATATCTCCCTCGGCCCGCGTTGGACGAATTGGCGCGCCTGAGTGGGGTGCCGGTTGCCAAGTTCTACGGGGTAGCCACCTTCTATGCGCAGTTTCACCTGAAGCCTCACGGTCGGCACACGGTGCGCGTCTGTCGCGGCACCGCCTGCCACGTCCGGGGGGCGCCCAGGATACTGGAGGCGGTCACCCGGCATCTGGGAGTAGCGGACGGCGGGACCACGACCGACAGGCTGTTCTCGCTGGAGACCGTTGCCTGCCTCGGCACGTGTTTTCTTTCCCCTGTCATGCTTGTCGACGATCGCTATTTCGGTCAGCTCACGGCAGATGGGGCCGTCAAGATCCTGCAGAACATGGCCGCCACAGCGACGTCCCCCGTGGACGCGAACCGTTAGGGAGAACCGCGGATGCTGAAAACGACAGGGCAGATAGAGGCGCTCCGGGCTCGACGCCGGGAGGCGCAGGAACGCCGACCGCAGCGGGCGGTACGTATTTGCACGACGGGCTGCCGCGCCTTGGGTGCCCTCGAGGTCCACGCTGCCTTCGAGCGTGAACTCGCCGCGGCGGGCCTCACGAAAGAGGTCGCGCTGATCAAGACGGGATGCCAGGGCATCTGTGCCGGCGCCCCGGTCATCGGCATCGAACCCGAGGGGATTATCTACCTTGGCACCAAGCCCGAGGATGTGCCCGAGATTGTGCGCACGACGCTCCTCGAACGCGGGGTGGTGGCGCGTCTCTGTTACCAGGGACCGCAGGGGCCGATTCCGCGGCGCGTCGACCTGCCGTTTTTCACGGTGCAGCGCCAGCTTGTGCTGGCCCGTTGCGGGCGGATCGATCCTACCGACATCGCTTCCGCGCTGGCCGAAGGCGCCTACGAGGTCCTGGAGCGGGTGGTCACCGGCATGAGCCCCGAGGCGGTCATCGCTGAGATCACGGCCTCCGGACTGCGCGGCCGCGGCGGGGCGGGATTCCCCACCGGCCGCAAGTGGAGCGCCACGCGGGCTGCGACGGGCGATCCCAAGTACCTGATCTGCAACTCCGACGAGGGGGATCCCGGCGCTTTCATGGACCGGGCGGTGGTCGAGGGCGATCCGCATGCCTTCCTCGAAGGAATGGTGATCGGTGCCTACGCCATCGGCGCGCGGGAAGGCTACGCCTACGTGCGGGCCGAGTACCCCATCGCCATCGAACACCTTGAGATTGCCCTGCGGCAAGCCCGCGAACACGGGGTCCTCGGGACGAATATCCTGGGCACGGGTTTCGATTTCGACGTCAGTATCAAGGTTGGGGCAGGTGCCTTTGTCTGCGGCGAGGAAACCGCGCTCCTGGCTTCCATCGAGGGGAAGCGCGGCCAACCACGACCGCGGCCACCCTTCCCGGCGCAGAGCGGCGTGTGGGGCAAGCCCACGGCCATCAACAATGTCGAAACCCTGGCCAATATCCCGGCCATCCTGGCGATGGGAGCCTCGGCCTATGCTCAACTGGGTACCGCGGGCGGTACGGGTACGAAGATATTCGCCCTGGCCGGCAAGGTGAAGTATACCGGGCTGGTGGAGGTACCCATCGGGGCAACCCTCAACCAACTTGTCCATGACATTGGAGGCGGAGTTCCCGGTGGGGCCTCCTTCAAAGCCGCGCAGATGGGTGGGCCATCCGGGGGTTGCGTACCGGCCCGGTACCTGGATATGCCGATCGACTATGAGACGGTCAAGGAAGTCGGCGCCATCATGGGCTCAGGCGGCCTGATCATTCTGGACGACACCACCTGCATGGTAGACCTGGCGCGCTACTTCATGGAGTTCTGCGCCAAGGAATCCTGCGGCAAGTGCCCACCCTGCAGGATCGGCACAACCCGCATGCTGGAGATCCTCGAGCGCATCTGCGTCGGCCAAGGCAAGCCCGAAGACATTGCGCGGCTGGAGGAGATTGGCGCCCAGGTCAAGAAGAACTCGCTGTGCGGGCTCGGCCAGACCGCGCCCAATCCGGTCCTCACGACCATCCGCCATTTCCGCTCGGAGTACGAGGCCCACGTCAAGGAGAAGCGTTGCCCGGCCAAAGCCTGCCGCGACCTGATTTCCTTCACGATCCTCGCCGACTCCTGCATCTGCTGCGGACGTTGCGCCAAGGGTTGCCCGGCCGCCTGCATCTCGGGTCAGATAGGAAAACCCCCGGCAAAGGCCAAGGACCAGGATCGGCAGGCTGGAAAAGTCGGGCGGCCTTTTGTCGTCGACTCGAGTCGCTGCATCAAGTGCGGCGCCTGTCTCGACGTATGCCCTGCCAGCGCCGTGACGAAGCAGTGATGACCGCGGAAGCCGGCGACAAGGAGACCGATAAAATGCCCCAGTTGACCATTGATGGCCGACAGGTTACAGCCCAGCCGGGTCAGACCATTCTGCAGGCAGCGTTGGCCGCGGGTATAGATCTGCCGCGCCTCTGCGACGAACCGCGCCTGAAATCAGTCGGTGCCTGCCGCCTGTGCCAGGTACATGTGGGCGATGTGAAAGCGAACCCCGTTCTCGCCTGCACGACGCCGGCAGCAGCAGGGATCAACGTCCTCACCGAATCCGCGGAACTGAGCGCGCGCCGTAAAGCAATCCTCGAACTGCTGCTCAGCGAGCACCGGGTCGCCTGCACAAGCTGCGATGCGGACGGTGACTGCATGCTGCAGGATCTCTCTTACCGCTACGGAGCGAATGAGTGGGCCTACGGGACCTTCCGACACACCGAACCCACGCTGCTCAACTACACAGCGGAAAACCGTGGCATCGAATACGACGTCGAGAAATGCGTGCGCTGCAGTCGTTGCGTGCGGTACTGCGATGAGGTGCAGGGGGTGAGCGCGCTGACGTCCGACGGCCGGGGGATCACGATGCAGATCAATACGGCGCACGGTCGACCGCTGCACGAATCGGACTGTGAGCTATGCGGCGGGTGCATCCGCGTCTGCCCCACCGGCGCCATGCGTGAGAAGGCGGCCAAAGGCTTAGGACGGACGAAGGACCTGGTCAAGGTGCGCACCACCTGCACCTACTGCGGCGTCGGTTGCGAACTCGAGCTGAATGTCAACCGGCGCCTGAACCGGGTGGTGCGGGTGACCACCGAACCCGGCCTGGGGGAGAACGACGGCAACCTCTGCGTCAAGGGGCACTTTGCCTTCGACTTCATCCACTCGCCCGAGCGGCTGACGAAGCCCTTGATCCGCGAAAACGGCGCCTTTCGGGAGGCCACCTGGGAAGAGGCGCTGGCGACCGTGGCCCGCGGGCTGTTGGCGGCCCGCGACAAGTACGGCCCCGAGGGCGTGGCCTTCCAGAGTTCGTCGCGCTGCACGAACGAAGAGAACTACCTGATGCAGAAGCTCGCCCGGATCGCGGGGCAGACCAACAACATCGACCAGTGCGCCACCACCTGCCACGCGCCGACGGTGGCCGGGCTGGCGTCTGCCTTCGGCTCGGGCGCCATGACCAACTCCATGGAGGAGATCAAGAACATCCAGACGCTGTTCCTGATCGGGGCAAACCCGACGGAAGCGCACCCGGTGCTGGGTCTGGAGTTGAAGAAGGCCATCCGCAACGGCGCGCGGCTGATCGTCTGCGATCCCCGCGAGACCTGGATGGCCCGCCATGCGCACATTCACATCAAGCATCGGCATGGCACCGACAACATGCTGATCAACGCCATGATGAGCCACATCGTTGAGCGCGGACTGCATAACCAGCCCTTTATCGCGGCGCGTTGCGAGAACGTGGAAGCCTTCCTGGCCAACCTGCGGACGACTCGAGTTGAGGAGGCCGCGGTGGTCTGCGGCGTCGAGGCCGACCTGATCCGCCGCGCCGCCGAATGGTACGCCACCGGCACGCCCTCGGCCATCTTCTACACCCTGGGCATCACCGAGCATACCTGCGGCACCGAGAACGTGCAGAATCTGGCCAACCTGGCCATGCTCTGCGGCCAGATCGGCAAGGAGTCCTCGGGGGTGAATCCCATCCGCGGGCAGAACAACGTCCAGGGCGCCTGCGACATGGGCGCCATGCCCTATGCCTTGCCGGGCTACCAGAAGGTGACCGACCCTGACGCCCGGGCGAAGTTCGAAAAAGCCTGGGGCTGCACCCTGCCGACGAACCAGGGCGGACGCCTGACCGACTTCGTCGAAAAGGCGGGAGAAGGCGTGCTCAAGGCCTGCTATTGCATGGGCGAGGACATGGTCCGCAGCGAGCCCAACAGCACCAAGGTGGCCCGCAGTCTCGGAAAACTCGAGTTTCTCGTCTGCCAGGACATCTTTATGACCGAGACGGCCAAGCTCGCTCACGTCGTCCTGCCCGCCACCTGCTTCGCGGAGAAGGACGGCACCTTCACCAACACCGAACGGCGCATCCAGCGCATCCGTAAAGCGGTCGAACCGCCCGGCGAGGCGCGGGCCGACTGGCAGATTCTCTGCGCCGTCGCCACAGCCATGGGCTACCCGCTGCATTACCCCGACGCCAGCGCGGTCTGGGATGAGGTCGCGGCGCTGTCGCCCGCCATGAGCGGCGTTGCCTATGACCGGATCGAACAGCGGGGGCTGCAATGGCCGTGCCCGACGGCGGACCATCCGGGCACCCGCTTCCTGCATCAGGACCGCTTCACCCGTGGCCGGGGGTTGTTCCACGTCATCCGCTATCGCCCACCGGCCGAAGAGCCCGATGCCGAGTACCCGCTGGTCCTCTCGACCGGGCGCACGTTGTACAACTACAATATTGGCAACATGACCCGCAAGACCGGGGTAGTGGATCAGAAGGACCCCGAGAATTTTGTAGAGATGCACGTAGTGGATGCCGAACGGCTTGGCATCCAGGACGGCGACCGGGTTCAGGTGCGCTCCCGCCGTGGCGCCATCGTGGTTCGGGCCCGGGTGGCGCGTAAGGTGCGTGAAGGGGTGCTGTGGATGCCCTTCCATTTCGTGGAGGCAGGGACGAACCTGCTGACCAACGATGCCTTCGACAACGTGACCCGTACGGCCGAATACAAGGTCTGCGCTGCGACCATCGAGCGGGTCTCCCCTTGAACGAGTCCGCCGGAATGGCCGACGAGGATGAAGAAGAGCGTGTCACGGGATGCTGCTGCGACCAGACATGGCAGTGATCGGCGCCACGGCGCGGCAGGTCGGCAAGACGACGTTTGCCTGCGAGGTCATCTGTCGACAGTCCGGCCGAAGCGCGGTGGTGGCCATCAAGATCACCACGGTGCAAGACCATGAGGGGAGCTGCCCGCGCGGTGGTAGCGGCTGCGGGGCCTGTGCCGGGTTTACGGGGCCCTACTGCATTACAGAAGAGAACGCCGGACCTCCCGGCAAGGACACCACCCGCCTGCTGGCAGCGGGCGCCGCGCGGGTCTTCTGGCTGCGGGTGCGCCGGGACCACCTGGCCGAGGGGCTGGCGGAGCTCCTGCGGCGGATCCCGCCGGGGGTGGCCATAGTCTGCGAGTCCAACTCGGTCCGCCACGTGGTTGAGCCCGGCGTCTTCCTGGTGATAGCCGCGCCGAAGGGCACGGAGGTGAAGCCGTCCTGTGCCGAGGTCATGCCCTTAGCCGACCGCGTGATCCGCTCTGACGGTCGCGGCTGGGACCGGCCAGCGTCCGACCTCACCTTCGCGGCCGGACGCTGGCTGCTGCGGCAGACGGCCACGGCCATCATCCTCGCCGGCGGGCAAAGCCGCCGAATGGGTACCGACAAGAGCCTGCTACCGCTTGACGGACAGCCGCTGATCCAGCACATCGCACGGCAACTGGAGCCCCTCTTCGACCAGGTGCTGATCGGCGCCAACCGCCCGGAAAAATACGCTTTCATGCAGCTGCCCGTGGTGCCGGACGAGGAACCTGACCAGGGGCCGCTGATGGGAATCCTCTCCTGTGTCTCGGCCTCGGCGCACGAGCTGAACTTCGTGACCGCCTGTGATATTCCGCACCCCGACCTCGGGTTCGTCCTCGAGCTGCTGAAGGCCAGCGATGGGTATGATATCGTCATGCCGGTCTCTGCGAACGGACGCCACGAACCGCTGTTTGCCGTGTACCGCAAGACCATGCTGCCGCTGGCCCGCAGGGTCCTGCGCCGGGGCGGACGCCGGATCACCGAGCTATTTGAATCTGCCCAGGTACGCTTCGTCGATCTGCCGGCGGCGGATTGGTATCGTAACCTCAATACCCCGGAGGACTATCGCCGGGCGATCGAGCCGGCCGCGGAACCCTCCGGTCGGACCTGCGGGGACGTCTGTTGAGTACTCACGATAGCGCCCGGGAGCAGAGCCCCAGCGTCGCGGCGCCGTCGGCCAAGATGGCGCCGGGGCTGGTCGACGCCTGCAACCGCCGGATTCATTACCTGCGCATTTCGGTCACGCCGGAGTGCAACCTCTGCTGCCGCTACTGCCGCCCGGACCGCCTCCCCAAGGGCCGCGCGGCCAAGGGTGCGCTACTCTCACTGGACGATATCCGAGCCCTGATTGCCACCGCCCGTGACCTCGGCATGGACAAGGTCCGCTTTACCGGCGGCGAGCCCCTGCTGCGCGAGGAGATCGTGGAGATGGTGCAGACGGCCTGCCACACTCCCGGCATTACCGATGTCGGGCTCACCACCAATGGAGTGCTGCTGCCGCGGTACGCCGTGCCGCTGCGGCGCGCCGGGCTGCGTCGGGTGAACCTCAGCCTGGATACGTTGCGCCCAGCCCGCTTCCGTGAGATCACGCCGGTGGGGGCTCTGGACGAGGTGCTGGCGGGCCTCGAGGCGGCCATCGCTGCGGGCTTTGAGACGATCAAACTCAACTGTGTGGTGGCCGAATCTCCGGAAGAGGACGACGCCCGCGAGGTCGCCGCCTTCGCCCGGCAGCGCGGCCTGGCCGTTCGTTTCATCCGGGAAATGGACCTGGAGGCGGGCCGCTTCTGGCCTGTCATCGGGGGCGATGGGGGGCGTTGTGAGCGCTGCAATCGCTTGCGCGTGACCAGCACGGGCTACGTTATCCCCTGCCTGTTCAGCGATCTGGCCTACTCTCTGCGCGAGCATGGCATCGAGGGTGCCCTGCGGCTGGCCGTCGAGATGAAGCCGGTCAGGGGCAACAAGAGCAGCAATCCATTCTGCGAGATCGGCGGGTAAGACGCCGACGGAAGGAGCGGGCGGATGAAACCACTGACTCATCTTGATGCGCGCGGTCGGCCCAGCATGGTGGACGTCTCTGACAAGGTCGTCTCACACCGGGTGGCTAAGGCCCGCGGCTTCATCCGTTTGCAGCCCGAGACGATCCGCCAGGTGGACGCCGGCCTGATGGCCAAAGGGAATGTCCTCGTCACGGCCGAGATCGCCGGCATCCAGGCCGCCAAGCACACCGCCACCCTCATCCCCCTCTGCCACCCCCTGCCCTTGACCGGCATCAAGGTGGAAGCCCGGATCGAAGAGGGCGGCGTCGCCGTCGACAGCGAGGTGAAGTGTACGGACCGGACCGGGGTTGAAATGGAAGCCCTCACCGCGGTCACGGTCGCGCTGCTGACCGTGTATGACATGTGCAAAGCCATCGACACCGGCATGGTCATCACCACGGTGGCGCTGGTCAGCAAGACCAAGCAGGCCGTGCAGGTCGCGGCGCCCGAAGCTGTCCCTGCCGGCCGCCGCCGGCCAGTGGCCCGCCCTGGAGGTGAGGCATGAAAGGCACGATCGTGGCGGTCAGCCTCTCCCTAAGCAAGGGCACGGTCAAGACGCCGGCGCCCAGGGTGAGCGTCACCCCGGCCGGGATTCTGGGCGATGCCCACGCCGGTCCCTGGCATCGGCAGGTCAGCCTGCTCTCACAGGAGTCCATCGCCCGACTCTCAGCCCAGTGCGGTCAGACCTTTCAACCCGGAGAATTTGCCGAGAATATCACCACCCGCGGCCTCGACCTCGGACAGGTCTCCGTCCGCGATCGGCTCAGGGCTGGCCTCGTCGACCTCGAAGTCACCCAGATCGGCAAGGCGTGTCACGGGGCGGGCTGCGCCATCTTCCAGGCGGTCGGGAAGTGCGCGATGCCGACCGAGGGCATCTTCGCCAGGGTGATTGAGGGCGGGGAACTCCGCCCTGGCGACGCCATCGAACACCTGCGTCGACCTCTGACCTTTCTGGTCGTGACGCTCAGCGACCGGGCCTTCCGCGGCGTCTACGAAGACCAGGGCGGTCCCGCCGTGGAGCAGGCGCTCCGCGCTCACTTCGAGGGTAGCCGCTGGCACCTCGAGGTGACCAGGACCGTGTTACCCGACGAGCCTGACCGTCTGCGCGAGGCCCTGCGGGACGCGCTCCGCCGGGGCACGGATGTCATCATCACCACCGGCGGCACCGGGATCGGTCCCCGTGATCTCACCCCTGACGTGGTGCGGCCTTTCCTGGACAAGGAGCTGCCAGGGATCATGGAAGTCATCCGGACCAAGCACGCCCAGGCCCTCCCCCAGGCGGCGCTCAGCCGTTCGCTGGCGGGGGTGGCGGGGTCGACCCTGATCTACGCGCTGCCCGGCAGTCCGCGGGCGGTGGTTGACTACCTGCAAGAGATTCTCAAGACGCTGCAGCATGCGCTCATGATGCTGTGGAATATCGATGTCCATCAGCAGGTTCCAGAGCCCGCGGAACCGGCCCCTCTGGGATGATCGCAACCAGGGCAGCGCCCTCACGAAACATGGAAAGGACATGCACATGGCAGCCCGAATCATTGACGGCAAGCAGATGGCGCAGGAGATGCGCGAGGAACTCCGCCAAGAGTGCGCCAGGCTCAAAACCGCGGGCATCATCCCGGGACTGGGCGTGGTGCTGGTGGGCGCCGATCCGGCGTCCACCTCCTATGTGACGGCCAAGGAACACGCCTGCGCCGAGACCGGCCTATACTCGAGCGACAACCGCCTGCCCGCCACCACCACTCAGGAGGAACTGCTCGCCCTGATCCGACACATGAATGCCGACCCGCGCATCCACGGCATCCTGGTGCAGTTGCCACTGCCGAAGCATCTGAACGAGAGCGAGGTGCTGTTGGCCATCGACCCGGCCAAGGATGTCGACGGCTTCCACCCCTTCAATGTGGGCAAGATGGTGATCGGCGAGAAGGCCTTTCTGCCCTGTACGCCCCACGGGGTCATCCAGTTACTGGCGCGCAGTGGCGTGCAGACTGCCGGCGCGCATGTGGTGGTGGTCGGCCGAAGCAACATCGTCGGCAAGCCCGTCGCCAACCTACTGCTGCAGAAGAAAGAGAACGCCAACGCCACCGTGACCGTGTGCCACACCCGGACCAAGGACATCGGCTACTTCACCCGGCAAGCCGACATCGTGATTGCCGCCGCGGGTCGGCCCAACACCATCACGGCGGACATGGTCAAGGACGGGGTCGTGGTCATCGACGTCGGCGTCAACCGCATTGAAGACGCCAGCCGGAAGTCTGGCTTTCGCCTCGTCGGCGATGTGGATTTCGACGGCGTCAAGGAGAAGGCCAGCCTGATCACCCCCGTGCCTGGCGGCGTCGGCCCGATGACCATCACCATGCTCATGTTCAACACCGTGCAGAGCGCCAGGATGGCCCACGGACTCGAGTAGCGCACTCCTGCCTTCGGCCTACGCCGACGCCGCGCCAGGGGGGCACTCGCTCACCACCATGGCGTAGGCCGAATGGTTGTGAATGCTCTCGAAGTTTTCGCTTTCGACCTGGTACCAGGTGATGCGCGGGTCGCTCCGCAGTCGTACAGCGACGCTGCGTACCAGGTCTTCCACAAAGGCCGGATTCCGGTAGGCCCGTTCGGTCACGTGCTTCTCGTCTTCCCGCTTCAGCAGGGCATAGACGTCCGAACTGGCGACCCCCTCGGCGATGTCAATCAGTTCCTCGAGCCAGACAAAAGCACAGTAGCGCACCCTGATGGTCACGATCGAGCGCTGGTTGTGCGCCCCCGCCTCGCTGATCTCTTTCGAGCAGGGGCACAGTGACGCCACCGGGACCTGGACTTCCATGATGGTGTCGGGCTTGGAGTTACCCCGGCTGTATTCGGCCAGGAAGGCGCAGTCGTAGTCCATCAGGCTCGCGGCTCCCGAGACGGGCGCCCGCTTCATCACAAAGTAGGGGAAACGGACCTCGATGTGCGCGGTTTCGGAGTTCAGCCGTTCCACCATCGCGGCCAGGATGGTGGCGATGCTGCCATGGGAGATCTCCCGGCCGTGCTCGTTCAGGATCTCCACGAAGCGCGACATGTGGGTGCCCTTGAACTGGTGCGGCAAATCGACGAAAAGCGAGACGCGCGCCACCGTCGACTGAAAGCGCTGCTGACGGTCCAGCGCTTTGATGGGGTAACGAATGTCCTTCACGCCCACCTTGTAGATCGGGACCTTCCGGTCGTCGTAGCTGTTCTGAACATCCTTCATGGGCACTTCTGACCGGACCGGGGGGGGAATATCTCTGAACATGCTCACCTGCTGGCCTGGAGTGGCTACTGAGCCGCGGACCGACGCCGCGCCCGCGACGGACAACCCGTGGCCCCGCAACCTCAAGTGCCACGCTGTGGTATCTACTATAGACAACGGCCACCCTGGGTGCAAACCCATGACGAAGCCGGGCGGGGCTTTGAGAAAGCGCCGTCAGCTTTGGGACCGCGGCCGCGCCCGGCGGGTCCGCCGGACGCCTGGAGGGCGCTCCTGTGCGAGCGCCGCGGCGGCCACGCCAGTTCGACAGGCTCACGGTCTTCGACAGAGCCGCCCTCCAACGGGCCGGATCGTTCCGCTCGGCCCGGAATAACCCATAGTAGGCCGGGGGCGCCGGTACCCGGCCCTAAGGCGCGCCAACGCGCCGTCTCAAAGCTGCGTCTAGCCGCAGGCACTCCAAAGAGTCCCGTGTTCCCCGGGACTCAGTTCCAGACCGCGCCGGCCGCCAGGCCAAGCTTTGGACTGCCGGTGGCTTGACACCGCTTTCTGTCCTTGGCGCGACCACGCGCCTATTCCATAGCGGCCGCTGCGCGGCCTGGGCGCGGTACCGACACCCCGCGCCTACCCCGGCGGACACCCCGCGCCTACCGCTCCTTCCGCCGCGCCGAGGTGCTCTGTTCCGTCAACTGGCGCTGTTCCTCGATCCCGGCGTCGATATCGGCCTTGCGGAAACGCCAGGCCGAGCCAATCTTGGGGCCGGGTAGCAGCCCCTTCTGGGCATACCCGTAGAGCGTCCGGTCGGACATCTTCAGGTACTCGGCGAGGTCCTTGAGGGTCATCAGATCGGTGTCCATCGTGGCTGGGGGCGCCGACCAGCAGGCGGCGGACGGGAGCGTGGATGGATGGCGGGCAACAGAGCTAGTACCGACTTGCATCCAAGCTGGGGGTATATTTCGGCTCTTCGACCCGCAGACCCTGGGCTTGACGCCAGGGTGGCCGGGGGCTGGGGTCGACGCGGCAAGCGCCACCCCTTTCTGCCTGGCAAAGGAGGCCGTTCATGCTCTTGCCACATCAAGCGCTGGATCTTGTGTTTCAGCACCTTACTCCCCTGCCGGCCCGGCGGCGGCCTCTGCATCTGGCCTGCGGCTCCTGCCTGGCTGAGGACATCTGCGCTGACCGCGATATGCCCGCCACCGACCGTGCGGCCATGGACGGCTACGCGGTCCAGGCCCGGGACTTGCAGACAGGATCAGCCACCCTCGTCCTGGCGGGCGAGATCCCCGCCGGACAGCCGCCCAGCTCCCGCGTTCTACCGGGAACCTGTGTGCGCATCATGACCGGGGCCAGTATGCCGGTGGGCGCGTACGCGGTGGTCGTGGTGGAGGAAACCGAGGAGAGCGGGGGCGGCGTCAGGTTCACCGCCGCTGCCGAGCCAGGCCAGAACATCCTGCGCCAAGGCGAGGACGCGGCGGCGGGTGCCACCCTAGTTTCGCGGGGGGCGATCCTCACGCCGCTTCACCTCGGCCTCTGTGAGGCGGTCGGACTCACCCGCGTGCTCGTGCATCGTCGCCCCTCGGTGCGGGTCTTGTGTACGGGCTCTGAGTTGCGTGAAGCCGGACAGTCGGTGCGCTCCTATCAAATCCGCAACTCGAATGGTCCGGCCCTCACTGCCGCGCTGGGCCAGTGGGGCTTCGGGCGGATCTCCTATGTCCGCCTCGCGGACCAGGTGGACGTCCTGACGGCTGCGCTCTCCCAGGCGATCGCGGCCGCCGATGTCGTCCTGCTCACCGGCGGCATGTCGGTGGGGCGCTACGACCTGGTCCGTGAGGCGGTGGAAGCCAGTGGCGCCTCGGTGATCTTTCACGGCGTAGCCATGAAGCCCGGAAAACCTCTGCTCTATGCCGTGAAGGATGGCGATCGCCACCTCTTCGGGCTACCTGGGCCACCGCTCAGCGCCATGACTGGATTCTTCGAGTTTGTGCTCCCCGCGTTGCGGCGGCTATCCGGCCTGGATCCCGCCCATTGTCGGCCCCGCCTGTACTTGCCCTTGAGCACGCCGCTGGCCTCCAAGGGGGGGCGGGTTCGCCTCATCCCGGCGATCGTGCAGTACGGAACTGGCGGCCCGCAGGTCACCCCCGTCCTGGCGCGCAGTTCGTCGGACCTGGCTGGCGGCGGCAACGCCGATGGGGTAGTGGTCGCGCCGCCAGAGGCTCCTGAGAGAGCCGCCGGGGAGCTGGTCGAGTTTCACCCGTGGAGACCCTTGCCCTAGTGTGCCGTCCGCCTATTCCGAAGAAATCTGCCACGCGCCTTGACTACCACATTGTGGGATCGTAGAATAGCGTGACAAGGAACCTTTCTTGACGAAAGGCTCTGTTGGTGGTGCGGCGCTCGGAAATGCGTCGGCCCGGCAACCCCAGGTTAGCTGCCTGTGTCTCAGACTCGGTTGCAGTCCGCATAGGTGCGGATGGCAGCGGTCCTCGTCAGGTATTGCCGCCCACTGGGGTGGCCCTAGCTGGCGGGAGTCGTGCCTGGCGGGTAGCCAGGTTGGCCGTCGCCTGAAAGCTGTTTGGGTAAGGCTGGACAGGTCGCATGGAGCCCTTCACGGTGAGCGAAGCAAAGAGTACGAACGACTCTGCGGTCGGCATTGCGGCCAACGTCCGCCAATTGGTGTTGGACGTCGTGCTGGCGCCGGAACTACCGCTTCGGGACAGCGCCATGATGGCATCGCTGCTACCGGGCAAGATGCTGCGAACTCACTTTGGCGCGACCCTTAGCTTGGCGTGCGGCCACCCGGCTGGGGTGGATGTCCTGCTGAAGGCTTGCGCCGCGGTGGAGCTGGTCCATACGGGCACCCTCTGCCATGACGACGTCATCGACCAAGCGCTGATCCGGCGCTCGTGTCCGACCCTGTGGCGAAGCTCCGGCGCGCCGACTGCCGTGCTTATCGGTGACTGGTTTCTGTGTTCCAGCCTGGAAATCATCACGCAAGCGGCAGATGGCTTGTATGCCGGCGCGTTCCTCAAGAAGGTCCGCGAGGTCTGCGCCGCGGAGATTGCCCAGGAGCTGGTGCATCGCGGGCGCCGTCTGGACGAGACCACCTGCCTGCAACTAGCCCGGGGTAAGACCGGACCGCTGTTTGCTTTTGTCGGACACGTGTGCGCTGGGGGCGACCGGGGTTTGGCCGCGGCCATGCAGGAAGCCGGTTACCTGATTGGGACTGCCTACCAACTGATGGACGATCTGTTGGACTGCCATGGCGCTGAACCGGTCGTCGGCAAAACCCTCGGAACGGACGCGCTGCGGAGCAAGGACACGATGGCCCAACACGGGCCCGCGGCGCCTACCATTACGATGGACCACGTGCAGCGGCTGTGCGCGTCGGCGCTCGACCAGCTCTCCGCCTGGCCAGCCGTACGGGTGGCCCTGGTGGGCTTCCTGCGCGAGCACCTGCTGGCCTCCTTCCAGCCGACCCTGCCTCAGGAACGCCGACTCGCGCTGGCGGGACTGGTCGCATGAGAACCATGGCAGGGCAGGCGAACCCCCTCCCCGCACGGACGAAATCCACCCCTCGTCCGGCGGCGCACCCGCAGTCGGTCGACAGGCGCCTGGGCAAGTGTGAGAAGACCCCTGCATCTGGCTACTTCTGATGGGCAACAGCGCGCAGACAGTGATGGCCGCCTACGAACTGCCGCTGGGAGCGCCGGTCCCGAGCGCCTCTCTCGCCTGTGCTCACACCCGCGGCGGTACCCTTCCTGAGGTACTGCTGCTCGAGAACGCCGGCTGGTTTTGCCGTCTGCGCTGGGGCGTTGCCGCCATCCTGGCACTCTTCGGATCGCTGAGTTGGGTCCCTTCGCTGTTTACCTCCTTGGGGGTCCTGCCGTGCCTCGTCTGGCCCTTCGGAACCGGTCTTCTGCTGGCCGTCGCCAACCTGGGATTCCGGCAGCACCTGCGGACTCTCCGGCCCGAAACCGCAACGCGGCAAGTGAAAGTCAATCTCTGGTCCCAGATTGTGGCCGACTTGGCGGTCCTGACGGCGGTGGTGCATTTCTGTGGCTACACGGATACACCCATCTACTTCGCCTATCTCTTCCACGTTGTGCTCGCCTGCATCTTCTTCTCGGCTCTGAACAGCTTTCTGGTCACGGTTCTTGCCTGCCTGTTGTACAGCCTCTGTGGGCTGGCCCGCCTCCGGGGGCTGCTGGCCACAGCGTATATCCTGCCCTGGAGTGGCGAACCGTTCCGCGGGGGTCTCTCGGTGCTGCTGGTACACCTCTTTCTCCCGCAGTTGTTCTGGCTGATCGTCTGGTTTCTGACCACCCATCTGGCGCGCATGGTACAAGACCGGGACCTGGCGCTTGCCGTCACCAACCGCCAGTTGGTGGATGCCCAGGCCGAGAGAGCGCGGCACATGCTGCATACGACGCACGAGCTGAAAGCGCCCTTTGCCGCCATCCACGCGAACGCCCAGTTGCTCGTGCAAGGCTATTGCGGGATCCTTCCCGCCAAGGCGATCGATGCTGCGGGCCGCATCGAGGCCCGCTCCCAGCGCCTCGCCTGGGCCATCCGAGACATGCTGCAGTTGGCGAACCTCAGTTCGGTTGGCCAGGAGCAGCCTCCCCCGACGCGATTGAACCTGGCGGAGGTCCTGAACCGGTCGGCTGAGCAAGTCGGTCCGCAGGCCGAACGCCGGGGCATTCGAATACGTATCCAGGGACAGCCCGCCGCAGTTTTCCTGGTGTTGCCGGAGGACCACATGCGGATGCTCTTCGACAACCTGCTGGCCAATGCCGTCGCCTACTCCTATGACGGCGGTGAGGTGAGTTTGACCTATGAGGTCGACTCCACCACGGGCGTGACCGTCACCGTCGAGGATCACGGAATCGGGATCAGTTCCGCTAAGCTGCCCTGCATCTTCGCTGAGTACTACCGTACCGAAGAAGCGGTTCGACACTGTAGCGAGTCGACCGGACTTGGCCTGGCCATCGTGCGCGAGGTGGCCCAGTCCCATCGGATCCGCTTGCGCGTGGAAAGTCAACCAGGACTCGGCACGAAGTTCGTGGTCAGGATACCCACCCCTACCGAGGGGTCGGAAGTGACAGCAGACGAGGAAGAGGTGCAGGATGGCGTATGTACTGATTGTTGATGATGACGCCGACTTCTCCCACGCGGTAGCGACCGTACTGGAGTCGAGCGGCCACCGCGTGCGGGCCGAGTTGACGACCGAGGGCGGACTCAAGAGCATGCTCGAGACCAAGCCCGATCTGGTGGTCTTGGACGTGATGTTCCCAGAGGATGCCTCCGCAGGCTTTGGGCTGGCCAGAAAGATTCGTCAACAGGGGGGGCCACTGAAAGACGTGCCCATCCTGATGCTGACCGCCGTCAACCAAAAGTTTCCCTTGGGATTTGGCCCGCGTGACATCGACTCGGAGTGGCTGCCGGTCACTGACTTCATCGAGAAGCCGGTGGACTTAGTCATCCTGGCCAGCCGTATGCGCGGAATGCTGCAGTCAGTGGCCCCATAGACCCCGCTTCGGCACCTGCGCCTGCTCCCCCAAGCGCAGCAGAAACACGCTCTGCTGAGGGTTTTGGCCAGCCTCGTCCATTCACCACCGGAGGGCGTGAAAGCAGATGACACAGGCTCCCATAACCGACGCGCCCGAAGTCATCATTGACCGCGAGTTGCCGACCCGGCCCCTGGCGTTGCAGGGCAAGGTCCTGGTGACCGGCGCCAGCGGCTACATCGGCGGACGGCTGGTTCCGGTGCTGGTAAAGCGCGGTTACGGCGTGCGGGTCATGGTACGCGCTCCCTCGCCCGAATACGCCGAGCGCTGGCCCACCTGTGAGATCGTCGTCGCCGATGCCCTCGAATCGGCTAGCCTGCTGACGGCGCTTCAGGGCGTACATACCGCCTACTATCTGATCCACTCCATGCTGCTGAGTCGCCGCCAGTTTGCGGCCGCCGACCGTACGGCCGCGCAGAACTTCCGGGTTGCCGCCGCCGCCGCCGGGGTCAAGCGCATCATCTATCTTGGCGGCTTGGGAGACCTGCGAGCCGAACTGTCGACCCACCTGCGCAGCCGTATGGACGTCGCCGACGAACTGACGAAGGGGCCGGTGCCGACGACCGTCCTGCGTGCTGCCATCATCGTCGGTTCGGGTAGCGCCTCGTACGAATTGATGAAGCACCTGGTGCAGAGTCTGCCCCTGCTTCCGGCCCCGCCCTGGGCCCGCACCCGCTGTCAGCCTATCGGCATCCGGGATGTGATCACCTACCTGGTTGGGGTTCTGGAGACCGAGTCGACCGCAGGAGGCTTGTTCGACATCGGGGGGAAGGAAGTCCACTCGTACAAGAGCATGCTGCGCATCCTGGCGGACGTGCTCGGCCGCCGGATGCTGATCTTTGACTGCCCCTTCCCCAGTGCCCGTCTCTGTGCCTACTTCGGCAGCCTCCTGACCCCTGTTCCCCAGCCGATCGTTAGATGCCTGTTCGAGAGCTCCGCCAACGAGGTCGTCTGCCAGAACAACGACATCCAGACGATCCTGCCATTTGCCACTCTCAGCTACCGTCAGTCCATCGTCCTGGCGCTGACGCGGGAGGAGCAGGACGAAGTTCACAGCCGCTGGTCCGACGCCTATCCGCCGGCCCACGAACTGGCCCTCCGTCTCGAGGAGTTGCATCACCCCGCCCGCTACACCGTGAGTCACAGACTGACCTCGCACAAGGATACCCAGGCTCTGTTCAAGTCCATCTGCAGTATTGGCGGCAGGGAAGGTTGGTTTCACAACAACTGGCTCTGGCGGCTCAGGGGGGTGCTGGACCGCATCCTCATGGGAGTCGGCTCGGCCCGCGGCCGACGGCAGGCCTCGCGCTTGCGCATCAACGACGTGGTCGACTTCTGGCGCGTGGAGGACCTGCGCTCACCCCGGCGGCTGCTGCTGCGGGCAGAGATGAAGCTGCCGGGGCGAGGCTGGCTCGAATTCCGCCTGGACCCCGCCGAAGGCGCCACTGAGATACGCCTGAACGTCTACTTCGATTCCACCTCACTGGCAGGCAGGTTGTACTGGTACGCCTGTGTGCCGCTGCACTGGATCGTCTTCAGAGGCCTGCTGCAGCAGATCGAACGGCGCAGTTGAGCAACGGCGTAAGTAGCGGACAACATCCTCTGGAAACCGAGAACAAGATTCCGGGCCCGGCGACGGTGTGGTCAACCGCCGCGCGCCCCTTTGCCTACAGCGCTTCGGCCCTGGCTGTCAGCGTGGGGTTTGCCCTCGCCAGTGGCGAGGGACAGCCGATCCACTGGGGGCCATTGGCCATCACTCTGCTGGGGGTCCTGTGCTTTCACACCGGGGCAAACATCCTGAACGACTGCTTCGACTATCAGCGCGGCCTGGACACGGAGGTACTGCCGACCAGCGGTGCCGTGGTGCGCGGGTGGATTACGGAATCGCAGGCGCTCAAGGCTGGCGGGGGGCTGTTGGCGGTGGGGGTACTCTGCGGGTTGGCGTTGACCTGGTATGCTGGCTGGGTCGTACTTCTGCTGGGCGTGGCGGGTGCCCTCTGTGCGGTTGGCTACACAACCCCGCGGTTCTGTCTCAAGTATGCAGGCGGCGGCGATCTGACGGTATTCCTGGCATTTGGCGTGCTCGTCGTGTTCGGCACCTTCTGGGTCCAGACGCGCCGCTTCGACTGGCTGCCGATCTTGTGGAGTCTGCCCGTGGCGTTGCTGACCGTTGGCATCCTGCATGCGAACAACTGGCGTGACCTCGCCAGCGATCCGGGCAAGGGCTGCCGCACGGTGGCGAGCCGACTGGGGTCGCGTGCGTCGGGCCACTACTATCGTGTGCTGGTGTTGAGCCCGTTCGGACTGGTCGGTCTGTACGCTCTTCTCGGCCGTTTTCCGCAACTTGGACTTCCGACCCCCATCGCCACGCTCCTGGCATTTCTGGCGCTACCCATGGCCCTGAGACTGGCACGCGCGGCTGACCCTGACCTCACGGTGGTGCCTGCCCTGCTCGACGCCAGGACGGCCCAATTGCACTTGCTCTTCTGCCTTCTCTGCTCTGCCGCCTTCTTCATCAGTCGGTACGTTCCAGCGCTTGGGTAAGCGCCTGCCGATACAAGCCGACCGCGGCGGAACGGTCGCCATCGCCACGGCCGTAGCTTTCTGTGATCGGCCAATGCGATAGTTGAACTCGCGCCTGTATGAGTTGCCTATGACGCCTAGGTAACGCGCTACAAGGCAATGCGTAGTGGCTCTACGTGACGCCGCAACTTGCACCCACGGTGGCGGGGCATAACCAAGGCCATGGAAATCATACGGGCGCAGGTCAGTTCCGTAGGTGGTGACTACTCAGGTC
>CAIZKT010000408.1:0-24993 GCA_903933565.1 uncultured Victivallales bacterium
CGCCGTTTCCCCCGTCTCGCCGTCTCGCCGTTTCCTGAACCCCAGGACCTAAGTAGTCACCACCTACGGAACTGACCTGCGCCCGATGCGGCGCCCCCACGTTGACAGGCCATGGGGGGCGTGGTATAGAGAGGGGTGCCAGGCTCAGGCGAGCCCGCAGGAGAATCCGCACCACGGCCCCCATCCAAGGGTCGTGGGTCAAACGACCCAGAAGGAGTATAGCGATGTCGACGATTCCGCAGGCTGAGTATCGCGAACGTCTCGGGCGCTTCCAGGCCAACCTCCGCGCCGCTGGACTGGATGCGGCCCTGGTGCATGGCAATGAGGCGGACTGCGCCAGTGTCCGCTTCCTCTGCGACTACTGGCCCACGTTTGAGAGCGCGGCGGTGTTGGTTCCGGCCACGGGAGAGCCCGTGCTGCTGATCGGACCGGAGAGCTTTGAGTACGCCAAGGGCCGCAGCACGATTCAGAGCATCGAGAAGATGGTCGAGTACCGTGAGAGCGCCGACCCCGAGTACCCCGGCATCGCCGTCGCCAGCTACAAGGATGTCCTGGCCAAGGCCCTGCCCGGCAAGACCATCCGCAAGCTCGGCATCGTCAGCTACTCGATCACGCCGCTGCCTGTCTACATGAGCCTGCGCGAGCAGCTCCCCGGCGTCGAGTTGGTGAAGGCCGACGATACCATGGTGAGCCTGCGCAGCATCAAGAGCGCCAACGAGATCGCCTGCATGAAGAAGGCTTTCGAGATCAGCGAGAAGGCGGTCGATGCCGTCCTGGCCGAGATCAAGCCCGGCATGACCGAACTGCAGGTCACCGGCATCGCCCAGCGGGAAATCTACAAGTACGGCGCCGAGTACGAGGGCCACGCGCTGTACGTGTTCTGCGGCAAGGCAACCTGCAATGCCATCAGTCGCCCCACCCACAACCTCATCAAGACCAACGAGGTCATCCAACTCAACCTCGGCGCCCGCGTCTGCGGCTACAGCTCCAGCGTCGGCCTGCCCTTCTCCATCGGACCCCTGCCCGAGCACAAGAAGCGCCTCGTCGAGTTCGGTCTGGAAGCCCACTTCAAGACCATGGAGCTCATCAAGGCCGGCAAGCCCGCCTGCCAGGTGGTCAAGGACTACGAGCAGTTCGTCGAGAAGCGCGGCTTCCGCCAGTACATGCTCTACGGCCCCTGCCACGGCATCGGCATGATGGAAGTCGAGCGCCCCTGGATGGAGTCCACCTCCGCCTACGAACTGGCCGAGAACATGACCTTCCAGGTCGATACCTTCTTCTACGACAAGGACTTCGGCCTGCGCTGGGAAAACGGCGTCCGGGTCACCCAGGGCGGGGTCGAGCGCCTGTCGCAGAAATACATGAAGATGGTACAGGTCTGACGGCGCTTCGGAGTGGCATCGGGGGCACGCAACTACCGCGTGTGCCCCGATGCGGAGGTCCGGCAGCCGCGAGCGGCGCGGCGGGATGGCTCTGACCTAGACGGCGCCGCAGGCCTCGGCAAGACGCCTGGCGGTGGCGACAGCCACCGGGCCGAGGATGTGGGTGGGCCGGGGGAAGCGTTCCGCGGCGAGCTGCCGCAGGGTCTGGCCGACGCCGGGGTGTACCCACTCGGGCCGTAGTTCGGCAGCGGGAAGCAGGCAGAAGTCACGCTCCAGCAAATCCGGCGCTGGCAACTGTTCTTCCGGCAGAGCTGTGTCGCCGAAAGCCAGGAGGTCAAGGTCGAGCGTCGGCGCGGCGTGGCGTGGGTCGGGAGCGCGAACCCGGCCGCACTGCGCCTCGATGGCCCGGAGTGCGGCGCGGATGGCTGCGAGCGACAGCGGCGTCACGGCGATGGTCACGCCATTGACGTAGGGTGACTGGCTCGGGTCTCCGATTGGGCGAGTGCGATAGAAGGTGGACAGACGCACCCCGACAAACGTCCGGCGCAGCAGGCGGATGGCCTGCGGCAGGTGCAGAGCCGGGCGCAGGTGGCTGCCGAGGCCGATCAGGAGCGTGGTTTCGGGGGGGGCTGCCATGGTGGGACTTCAGCTCCGCGGCGGGTTGGGCTTCGCCTCGTCCGCTTGAGTGCGCTCGATCTCCACCGCGACGGTCCGGGCGAAACGCAGCGCGCCGGGCTTCTCCAGGCGCACCATCACACGTTCGACCTCAGGCCGTCGCAGGCAGAGCCGCGCGATCTCATCCGCCAGGCGCTCGATCAAGAAGAACCGCGAGCCTTCCACCAGGGCCCTGATGTCGTCCTCCAGGACGCTGTAGTCAACCGTATCCGCCAAGTCATCGCTGCTCCCGGCGGGTCGCAGGTCCGTACACAGCGTGAGGCGTAGGTTGATGTCCTGCGCCTGGGTGCGTTCGTCCGGGTTGACCCCCACGATGCAGCGCAGCCGGAGGTCTTCGATGATAATCCTGTCCACGGACGGCTCCTTCCTCGCGGCGGCGCCGACTACGGGGCCTGCTCCGGCCTGGCATAGAATGGGTAACGGGCCTGTTGCGCCAGGGGCAGATCCGGCGGGATGTAGCGCCAGCGCCGATAGGTCCACAAGTACTGGTCGGGGAAGCGGCGGATGAGCGCCTCGTTGGCGTTCATGATGGCTTGCAGCAGGGTCTGATCGTCGGCCTGGCTGCAAGGGTCTGCTTGCAGGCATTGGGTCACCACCTGGAAACCGCCTTCGGGGCGACGCACGCAGGCGCCGACGTAAAGGCCCATGCCAAGGCGGCGCATCAGCACCGCCGGGGCTCGCGTCACGGTCACCGGCAGCCCGAAGAAGTCGACGTAGACCCCGCCCTCGTGCGGTCGGGTATTCTGGTCCATGAGGATGCCGATGTGACGGCCGGCGCGCACCGCCCCGAGGATGCCACGCACCGCGCCCTCCGACCCGATGATCTCCAGCCCGTGAGCCGTACGGCAGCGCTGGATCAGGCGGCCGAGGTAGGGATTACGAATCTCGCGGGCAACGACAGAGACGCGGACCCCGCTGAGGCTGACGGCGTTGCCATACAGCTCCCAACTGCCCAAGTGCGGGGTGACCATCAGCAGCGGTCGGCCGATGGCCCCGGCGCGGACCTGCCGACAGGCCTCATCCAATTGCACATCTCTGAGCATCGCCTCGGGAGAGTGTACCAAGCGGGCGGAATCGAAGGCATTAAGGAGGGTGTTGCGCAAGGCCCGGCGCCCCAGCGCGACGCGCTCGGCCAACGGCATCTCGGCAAAGGCCAGGCCCAGGTTCTCCAGGACCACGCGTCGGCGGTTGGGGCCACTGCGCCAGAGGAGAGTCGCGGCGAGACTGGCCAGGCGATACTGGGCAGCAGGTGACAAGGCCCCCGCGGCATGCATCAGCGTGCTGGCCGCTACGTACACCACCGGGTCGGTTAGCCTCCGGCGCCAACGCTTCGCCTTGATCATGCCGCTCCCTCAGGACTGGCCAACAACAACAGCAGCAGACCGTCCCCGGCCGACACCGAACCCAGGCATTCGAAGCCCGCGGTCCAACGCTCTGCGAGGATGCGAATCAGGTCGTCTTCAGAACCATCGCAGGCCTCCACAAAGCGGTACGCCTCCAGCGCTGCACCGTCGGCCGGCACGAGCTGCACCAGAAGGCGCTCCCCCGTCTGGATCAGCCCGCGGACGCGGTAGGGGCCCGATGGCAGCCGACAGGCGTGCGTGATGGCCGCCGACACGGCCTCCAGATCGGCGCAGACGGCGGCCACGGTGTAGGAGAGTGTTTTTAGCATGTCATGATGCCTATGGATGCGGACCATTTCGGAGGTTCTGCACGAGCCTCGGGTAGGGCTCACCACGGGGCGCCTCGTCCTTCGTCATGGGGTGGCGGGCGATGCCCACCCTCAGGCAGCCGGCGCACCACCTCGAGCCGATACCCTAAGCCGCGAGGCTGCCAATTTCATCCTCTGCCCGTATATTGTAGCCCGGCAGGCTGCTGCCAGCCAGGAGACCTACGGACCATGCCCCAGCCTTCGCCTGACATCCTCCGCCATGAGATCGAACGCTGTCGGCAGCTCACGGATGCCGTGCTGCTCGATCCCAGGTACCAGGCACGCTTCCGCCCCGAGCACCTCCGCCGGGCCGTCTATGCCTACCTCGAACGCCCGGCCAAACGCCTGCGGCCAGCCCTGTTGCTGCTCTGTTGCGGCGCCGTCGGCGGCGACGAGCAGCAGGCCCTGCCGGCGGCGGCCGCGGTCGAGCTCTTCCACACCTGGACCCTGGTCCATGACGACATCATCGACAACGATGCCTTGCGTCGCGGCCAGCCCACGGTGCATGTCGACGCCGAGGGCTGGGCCGCCACAGAGTTTGGCGCCGCCCCGGCCGCGGCTCGTGCCTATGGTCGGGACGTCGCCATCCTGGCGGGTGACGCGCAGCAGGCCTGGGCAACTGCCATGCTCCTGGAATGCGCCGAACGCGGCGTGCCTGAGAGGATCGTGCTGGGACTGGTCGGGCGCTTGCAGACCGTCGTCAACCACCGCCTGATCGAGGGCGAGATGCTCGACGTCCAGTTCAGCTACCGCACCCGCGAGTCCTGCCGCGAAGCGGACGTCCTGCAGATGATCCGTCTCAAGACCGGCGTGCTGCTGGAGTACTGCGCCGCGGCCGGCGCCGCCATCGGCTGCGGCAGACTCCCCGGGGAGGACCCGGTCGTCGACGCGCTGGGCGAGTTTGCGCACCTCTGCGGCATCGCCTTCCAGCTCCAGGATGACATCCTCGGGGTCACCGGCGACCAGGCCAAGCTGGGCAAGCCCTTGGGGGCGGACATCCGCGAGGGCAAGGCCACGACCATCATCCTGCATGCCTTACGGACCGCCGCGGCCCCGCAGGCGGCGGTCATCCGCGCCGCCCTCGGGCACACCTGGGCCTCGCCGGCAGAGGTCGATACCGTGCGCCAGATGCTGGTTGAACTGGGCAGCATCGAGTACACTCAGGAGCTGGCGGAGCGCTTTGTCGGGCAGGCTCTCGCCAGGCTGCACCAGACCGTGCCAGCCTCGGCGCAACGGCACCTGCTGGAAGCCTGGGCCCGGAGTATGACCGCACGGGCGTCGTGAAACGGCGAGAGGGCAGGACCCCATGAAGACCGCTTTGCTATCGAGTCGCGAACGTGTGCGTCTGGCGCTGGCACACCAAACCACCGACCGCATCCCCATCGCCATGGTCTGCGCCGGCATCAACGCGCCGGCCCGGGCTGACCTGGCCGCGGTCCTGCAGCGCGAGCGTGGCCTGACGGTCGAGGCCTACCTCGACGGCCTCATCGACATCGCCGGCATTGCGCCGCCCTACGTCGGGCCGGCCCTCCCGCCGGAGCAGGACCTCTGGGGCGTCGTCCGCAAAGCCGTCAGCTACGGCCCGGCTAGCTACAGCGAAATCGACCGCTACCCGCTGGCCGAGGTGATCTCCGCCCGCGAGCTGGACGCCTATCCCTGGCCCACCACGGCGCTGTTCGACTACAGCGCCCTGCCCCATCTCGCCCAGCGCTTGCAGGCGGGCCGCGAGCGCTGCCTGATGATCGCCAACGGCAATGTCTTCGAGTCTGCCTGGTACATGCGTGGTTTCGAGCGTCTCTTCATGGACTTCCTCGACAACCCCGACCTGGCCCACGGCATCCTGCGCCGCGTCGCCGCCTTCCACTGCGCTCATTTCGAGCGTATCCTGAGCGCGGCACCCGGCCTCATCGACCTCGCCTTTACCGCCGACGATATCGGCGGCCAGAAGGGCCTGCTCATGTCGTTGCCCATGTGGGAAGAGTTCATCAAGCCCTACCATGTCCAGCTCAACCAGCTCATTCACCGCTTTGGCGTGCGGGTGATCTACCACAGCGACGGCGCGGTCATGGAGGCCGTTCCCGGGCTGCTCGACATGGGTATCGACGTCTTGCAGGCCCTGCAGTTCGATGCCGCCGGCATGGACCCACTGGCACTCAAGCAACACTATGGCGAACGGCTGTGCTTCGAGGGCGGGGTCAGCGTCCAGCATACCCTGCCGTTTGGCAGCGCGGAGGATGTGCGAACCGAAGTGCGCCAGCTCATCGACGTGCTGGGGCGTGACGGCGGCTACATCCTCGGTCCCTCCCACGCCATCCAGGCCGGCACCCCGGCAGAGAACATCCTGGCGCTGTTCGACACCGCCCGCGACTACTACCCGTACTGAAACCTCTGGCCGCGAGCCGCGGCCGCTCCATCCCCTGGGAGCGCCGACCGTCGGGTCGGCTGGCCGCGGGCCGCGGCCGCTCCATCCCCCTAGCGCTGCACGCGCGCCTCCGCCCAGGTGGCCTGATCGCAGGAGATGCCGTCGCCGCCATCGGTGGTCAGCAGGCGCAGCTTCTCGGCGCCGGTGATGTCGACGCTGACCTGCTGCGGCTTGTCGCCGACCTTCAACACCGCGCTTTCGAAGGCGCGCACCCAGGTGCCGCCACGCTGGACCTCGACCGCGAAGGCGGCCGAGCCCAGCTTGTATGACCCCATCGAGTCGTCGATGCCGATGACGGCCGTGAAGCGCTTCGCCTGGCGGAGTTCGCCACCGAGCGGGTAGGTGACGTTAGCGCGGTTGCCCTCCTTGCTCTCTTCGGGGTGCAGCAGAATGCCTTTGGCGTACTCGACACCGCCGAGCCGGATCGGCTTGCCGGCATAGTTCGTGTCCTTCTTCCAGCACGGCAGGTACGCCACCAGGTCTTGTTCATCGAGGTCGCTCAGGAAGATGCCGCCCTGGCCCAAACCCGTGGCCGTGTAGGTGACGGTGACCGCCTCCGACCGCGTCGCCGTCTTCCCGTCCGTGACGAATGCCGCAGCCGTGAGAGTGACTGTGCCCGCGACGGTAAGCGGTTGGGTGTAGGCGGGCGAGCTGACCGTCGGCTCGCTGCCGTCGAGGGTGTAGCGCACCACGCCTTTCGGGCCGCGCGGTGAAGGCGTCGGCGTAATCCGTACGCTCAGTGGGGTCAGAAAGGTGCGCGAGGCGGGCACGACCGTCGGCGCATGCACGACCCGCGGCAGCGCCGTGCGGTACTCGTCCACCACCAGCCCAATCTGCTCGAACGGGATTCGCTCAAACCCAATCTTCGCCGCCGGGGAGCCGGCGCGCAGAGCGAAGTCCTGCGTCTGCAGGTCGCCGAAGCCCGGATCACCGCTGACGATGAGGTTGCCGCGCTTCCCGAGTTCCACCGCTGCGGCGGGGTCCCCGTTCTTGTAGTTTTTCGACTTGCCGCTGCCATCGAACGAGCCGGCGAAGACGACATCGTCGGCGATGACGTTGCCTTCGACCTTGCAGTCGTCCAGGCTCGCCTTCGGGTCCAGCCGCAGGAAGAACTCGCCTTGGCTGACGTTGCGGCGCAGCACGTTATCCTTGGGTAGCCGACGCTGGAGAAGCTGGTCAGCATCACTCTTGAAATCCTCTGCCAGGCGCAGGAGAAGCGGGTAACGGGTGCTGTACGGCGGCTGGTCGTAGTTGACGGCCTTGAGGTTCTCGACCATGTGCCAATCGCCGCCCATCTGGAACTTCTGCGGGTCGCCCCAGGCGCTGAAGCTGAGGCCGTTGCACTTCAGGAAGATGTTGTTCTCCACCAGCATGCCCCGGCCACTGTTCGTATGAAACACCTGATCGACGTCATAGAACACGTTGCCGTACAGATGGATGCCGCCGCATGGCAGGTCCGGATAGATGACGAAACAGCCCAGGTTCCCCGGACCGTGGATATGGTGGAAGTAGTTGTAGCGGAACACATGGCCAAGAATAGTCCAGTCCATGGCGGTGTAGGTGACGCCGACGTCGCCAGTCTCCTGGGCGATGCGGGTGAACTCGGAATACTCGATGACATGGTCGTTGCCGCCGTAGCCGATGCCATCGTGCGGACCGTCGTGGATGTAACAATGCGAGATGCGATTGCCGACCCCGTCGAGTTGCACGGCCGGCCGGTAGGTCTTCTGCACTCGGGCAAAGTGGTGAATGTCGCAGTTCTCGACGTAGTTGCCGGCCGGTGTCAGAGTCTTGCGGTCGCCCCCCGCGAGGCCAATACCGGTCGAAGCCACCTCGTAGACGTCGCAGCTCCTGACGCCATTCTTCGTGCCGCCCTGGATATCGATGGCGGTGCCGCCCACGTTGCGAACCGTGCATCCGGCGATCTCGTTCTCTGTGCCGCCCTTGACCACGATGGCGCCGGCGCGGGAACTCTCGAAGGTAAAGCCGCAGACGCGAACCTGCTGCGTGTTGTTCAGCACCAGCATCGGCTTCTGCAGTTCGGGAAAGAACACCTCGGTCGTGGGGGTCGCGGTCGGCGGCCAGAAGTAGAGGGTGCCGGCTTTACGGTCCAGATACCATTCGCCCGGCTGATCCAACTCCTCCAGCACGTTCAGGACGTAGAACCGTTGCCCCTTCTTGTAGCCATACCCGTGGTAGGGCGGCGCGGGCCAGATTTCTTTCTGCGCCAGGTCGAGCTTCTGGATGCGGTGGTACTGGTCGCTCCAGTCATGAACCCAGTAGCCATGCACCCAGAGGTCGCTCGTGTCCCGCCAGCGCGCCGGCCGGTCGCCGTCATAGGTGAAGCGGCCGTAGTGGCTGTCGGCGCCCTTTTCCACCTTCGTCCCGCCTTCAGGAATGCCGGCCACCCGCAGCCAGTCACCGGAGTTCGGATACCGGGCCAGAGTCATGTACCGACCGCCGCAGACCACCTCGGCACGGGCTTTCCCGCCGCTGCCATCGACACTGCCAAGCTCGGCCACGCCCGCGGCTTTCAGGTCCGTCTGCAACACCTGGCCGCGTGCCGCCGGGTCGAGACGCTCCAGGATGGCCGGGTCGGAGACCGCCTTCCAGCCGCTGAGGGCTCTGCCCCCGACGAAACGGACCTCCTCCCGGCCACAGGCCCGATAGGTGATCGGCCTCCCTGGGGTCCCAGAGTCCGCCGCCGTGAGTTCCAGCGTCTCCCGTACTTCATACACTCCACCCCGCACGCCGACCGCCAGTCCACCCACAGGCAGCGGCCCCGCGGCCTGGCGTTTGCGGACCTCGTCGCGAGCCCGTCCCAGGGTCGCAAACGGGCCATCGGTGTTGGCCGCATTCGGGCCGACCAGAGTGCCTGACCAGGCGTCGTTGCCGTTGCTGGCGACGTAGTAGTCCGCCGTCGACAGCGGGGCTCGAGCGGACTTCGCCGCGTGGTCAGGGCTCAGGCAGCCGGCGCTCAGCAGCAGCCCAGCCATGGCCCCCAAACGTCCCACTCTCAGCACGTTGCGGCGGATCTGTTCGCATGACATCGCGGTCTCTCCTGTATACCGGTCGCTCGGACCGTGGCGCAACCCACTCACTTGCTCAACTCAATCACCCCCGCCTGGCTCACATCATAGGACTGGCCGCGCGTGCCTTCCCACATCAACCACAGGTCCTCGCGCGCTTTACGCACGGTCAGATTGAAGGCGATGCGGCGCTCCGTGGCCGGGTCCATATCGATCAGGCGGAAGGGGATGCGGCACTCGGCGGTCCAGCGCCCCGGTTCCGGCCTCGAGGCCCGGAACGTGATGCCACCGGGGTCCATGGCCTTGGGCTCGTCGAGGCCCGGCGTCGTGCCGAACTGGAGGAAGCCGTTGCCAAAGCCGCGGATGACGGTGGTCGGCGGCGCCTTGGCGTCCTTCCGGAGAACGTGCAGGCTGATTTCCACCGCATCGTCTGCGCCCCACTCATTCGTGCCGAACGTGGTCTCCGGGCTGATGAGACTCTCCACCGCAACGTAGAGGCTATCCTGATCATAGGCCAGCCAAGCCCGGCTCTGGCGTGCCGCGATTACCGGGCCGCCGCCGACATCCTGGGCCAGCAGCATGGGCGCCGCGGAGTCCACCGTGCCCCACTCCGCCGCGGCCATCGTGCCATCGATGGTGATCGGCCCCATCGCCTTGGGCACCTTGAAGACCGGCGCGGTGCCGGCTTTCTGCTTCGAGGCGCCAACCGCGGCGTTCTGCGCCAGCGGCGGGAGTGGTTTCGGTGGTGCATAGGGCCACGCCTTGACCGGCGGCGTGGGACGCAGTGCGTCAGCGTAGAGCCCCATCTTCTCGACGGGCACCGGCTGGAACCCCGGCAGCCGGGTGAAGACCTCGGCGTCCGGCCGCAGGCGGAAGTCGCCCTCAGCGGCATTCACGAAACCCGGATCGCGCTCGGTCACCAGGTTCTCCTCAGGCTTGAGCTGCCAGTTGCCGCCGCTCACCTCGGCGCACATCACCAGCAGGTTCCGCACCGCCCGGTTGATCCGTGGCTGGCCCGGCTGCGGGTCCATGAAGCCGACCAGTTGCGGGTAGCGCGTGGTGTAGGGCGGCTTGGTGATGTCGACCTCCTGCAGCAGCCGCTCCTTCCAGAAACACCCCGCGCCACCGTTGATCGCCTCTTTCCAGCGCTTGTCGTTCCACGGGGCCGAGCCCATGGCGCGTTTGCACTCGATGAAGATGTTGTTTTCGGAGAGGTTATCGTGGCCACCGTGCGAGAACACCGTGCCGAACGAGCCCCGGCCAGGATCGCCGCAGCGGAAGAAGACATTGCCGAACACGGTGAAGCCGCCGTCGCCGTCGTCGAAGTACACCGCCGCGTTACCATGCCCCATCGGGCTGCCGATGTTGTGCCAGAAGTTGTAGCGCACGAGGTTGCCGCGACAGGATGGGTTCCGGCCGGTGTAGAGAGCGCCGCTGTCGTCGGTCTCGGTGCAGACGTGGTGGATCTCGTTGTACTCGAAGACATGGTCGTTGCCGCTGATGCCGACCGCCATATGGGGCGCGTCATGCATCAGGTTGTGCGCGGCACGGTTGCCGACCCCTTGCAGGGAAATCGCGCTGGCATAGGTCAACTGCTGCCGGGAGAAGCGCCAGATATGGTTGTTCAGCGCCTCGTGTCCGGCCGGGGTCAGGGTCTTGCGGTCGCCGCCGACCAGCGTGATGCCGCCCGTGCCGGTGTCGTGGATGTCGCACGCCTCCACCGTGTGGCGCAGGCCCCCGGCAACGCTCACCCCTAGCCCCCTGAGGTTGCGGATCTCGCACGCTTGGATGCGATTGCCGCTGCCGCCGCTGACCTCGATGCCGTGGCTGAGGCCAGCTTCGACGACGAAGCCGCGAACGACGACGTTGGCCGCCTCGCGCAAGGCCATGACCGGCGCCTTCAGGGTCGAGAGCACCAGGCGCTTGCCAGCCAACGGACCGGGCGGCAGGAAGTACAGCCGGCCAGCCTCACGATCGATGTAGTACTCGCCGGGCTGGTCCAGTTCCTCCAGCAGGTTCAGGGCGCAGTACCGCCGCGGCGAGGGGTTGCCCTGCTTGACGGTGTAGAGCGCGGGTGACGCCAGGGTGATCTGCCGGGTCGCGGGGTCAATGGACTTGACCCGGATGGCCTCGGGATACCAGTCGAAACACCAGTAGCCCAGCAGCCAGACGCCGGCCTCCACATTCCAGCGCTGGGCGCGCTCGCCGGCGTACTCGAAGACGCCGCCGGATCCCGCCGCGTTGTTCTCGCCAGAGGCGCCGGGCGAGATGATCTTAGCGATCGTGGTCCAGCCCTGGTCCGGCCAACGCGCCAGCGTCATCGGCTGGTCGTCATGGAACAACTCGGGCAGCGCCGGGGCGCTGAAGTAGCGCGCCGGCACGGAACCCAGGTTCGCGATGCCGAGCGCCCGCAGATCCGCCTGCACGACCTTACCGCGCACCGCGGCATCGAGCCGCTGCAGAACCCCGGCGTCGGTGACCGCCGCAAACGCCTCGGCGGGAAGAGTCACCCCGCCGGAAAGATGCACCGTCTCGCCGGGGTAGGCACGGTAGACCACCGGCGCAGCCTCAGTGCCCGAGTCCTGCGCGCTCAACTCGAAGCTGCGCGACAGCGCGTAGATCCCGGCGCGGACCGCCACCGTCATGCCCGGGGCAGACAGGCCCCCGGCCGCCTTGCGCTTGCGGACCTCGTCGCGGGCCCGCTCCAGCGTGGCGAACGGCCCATCGGTCTGCTCCGGATTCGGCTCGGACAAGGTGCCCGACCAGGCGTCATTGCCATTGAGCGCCACGTAGTAGTCCGCGGCAAACGACGCCGCCCCTGCCGACTTCGCAGCACTGCCACTGCTCAGGCAGCCGCCGCTCAACAGCGCCGCCAGACTCGCCAAACCGGCGCCGCGCATCAGGTTCATTTGCATGGTTCTTGGGCCTTTCTATACCGAACAACTCTCGGGAGCGTTGTGAGTTGGAGAACGCTGCGAGTCACCGGACAGTGGAAGACGCGCTCGGGCGGCTTTCACTGGTACGGTGGACTCGGCTTGTTGGGGCCTCTTTCCTTCACCCAGCCTGCAACCATGGTGGCGGTTGCCTCTATAGTCAGGCTGGTTACATCGATCGTCGTCTCAAATTCTTCTCGGAACTGCGCCGCCATACGGCGGTGTTTGGCAAAGAAGTCCTGAATGTCGCCTTCAGACCATGAGAGCCGTGTGAGCCGCGGGCGCAGTCGCTTCTCTCGCACAGCATCAGCACAGTCCAGGTTGAGGTAGTGGATAACATGGTATTCTACATCAAGCATAGCATCCCATCGGCACCCGCCTGGGGATGCTATGCCTCAGAAGAGCGCTCGGTCCTGAGCCTGGCGTAAGCGGTGGTACGAGGCATAGCAGCTCAGAGAAAGAGGGTAGGTATGCCTCATGCGTCCAGCCGCGCTCGCACTCCTACGCGAGGGCAAGCTGCCTGACTTCCCGCTCGATCCTGCCCGCCGCCAGGTCCTCGGCCAGTTCCAGGTCATAGTCCATCTGCAGTCCCAGCCAGAACTCGGGTGAGTTGCCGAAGTACCGCGAAAGCCGCAGGGCGGTATCGGCGGTGACGCTGCGCTTGCCAAGGACGATCTCATTGATCCGGCGTGGCGATACGCCCAGATCCCGGCCCAGTTGGTTCTGGCTGATGCCGTGTGGTTTCAGGAACTCCTCACTCAGCACCTCGCCAGGATGTACGGGCGGCATTCTCTCGGTAACCATGGCAACACCTCAGTGATAGTCGACGATCTCAACGTTGCGCGCGTTACCTTCGCACCACTCAAAGCAGATTCGCCACTGCTCGTTGATACGGATGCTGTACTGACCCTCGCGGTCACCTGAGAGCTTCTCGAGACGGTTCGCCGGCGGCACAGTCAGGTCCCGCAAGGTCCGGCTCCGATGCAGCATCCTCAGCTTCCGCAGAGCGGACACCTGGATGTCGCGCGGCAGCCGCCGAGAGTACTGGCGACGGAAGACACTCGCCGTCTCCCGGCATCTGAAGCTCTCGATCATGACACCAACCTATAGCGCGTAACGTTATACGTCAAGAGGCATCGGCTATCGATGCAGTTGCCATGGTGCGCCTCCGCAGATGCAGCCCCCCTACTCGGCCGCCCTCATCTGCACGTCGTCGATCTCCAGCACACCAGTGGCTTGCCAGAGACCGATCCAGAGCACGAGGTAGCAGGTCTCGGGGCTCGGGGTGAGCGTGGTCTCGAGGGTCTGCCAGTCGGAGTCCTGGGTCAAGGCGGGCCCGGGCAGGCTGGGCAGGGGTTGCCCGTCGGCGGTGCAGGGCGAGATCACCACGCGGGCATTCTGCCAGACGTCCGGGCCGCACTTTAGGCCGGTGGTTTTGAGGCGGGCGGTCAGGCGCAGCTCGCCACAGGCTTGCGGCAGGCGCAGGTTGGCGCGGATGGCGGGCATGGCCTTCGGGTTGCGGTTGGTGAGGCGCACCCAGTGATTGCCGCCCTGCTCCGCAAGCTCTGCCCCCGCGGGCCATTCGCCCCAGCCCTGCGGCTGCTTGCCGTCGGCGGAGAGCGTCTCGAACTGCCCCTCGGCGAAGCCGGTGTCCGGGCGCACGCGCACCACCGACGTGGCGAACGGCCCGGGTTTCTCCACCGGCGTGATGACCACGTCGTCCAGGCACATGACCCCGGCTGAGGCCCACAGTCCCGGCTGCAGGTGTAGGACCACCGCGTTCTTCGGGATCTCGGCGGTGACGGTCTGCGTGACCCAGTCCGAGTCACGGGTCAACTTGGGGGCTTCGGCGAAGCCGGCATCCTTGCCGTCGGCCGTACGGAAGTTCAGGATGCAGTGGGCGCAGTGCCAGGCCTCGGGGCCAGGCTTGAGGTGGGTCGCCTTCAGCCGCACCGTCACCCGCAAGGCCTCCCACTCGGGGTTCAGCTTCAGAGTGCCCAGCGCCCACGCCGACTCCTTGCCGTCGGCGCTGCTGAACTGGAGGTAGTGGTTGCTTCCTTCGGCCTTCAGTTCAGCCCCGGGCTGCAGCGTCCAGCCTTTGGCCGCCCCGCCGTTGAGTTGCTCAAAACTGCCCTCGGGGAAGATGTTGGCAAGCTCTGCCGGCGCGGCCAGGCCGGCCATGGGGAGCACCGCCGCCAGGCTGGCGACAAAGGCGATGAGGGGACGTCTGGGCAGGCGTAGTCTGTTTCCCATAGGAGTATCTCCGTGCGGGCTGATTTGTAGCCCATTCGGAACATACCGCCGCGCCCACTGCCCGCCAGTGTCGCGCCTGCGTCTGAGGCATCACGATCGGCGTCGACCCAGCCCTTGCACTTCTGCGGCTCCGAAAATACCTTCTCACTCGTAACCTCGCGAAGCACGCTAAAGCCGCATCAGGGAGAGCCATCCGTGATCAATCTGCGCTTGTTGTGGACGTGGGATCACTGCACGCAATGGACCGCGGCGCGAGCCGGGATGCACGACTGGGGCGCCTGCAACGAGTTCAGCGGCAATGGTGCGGACTTTGTCCGCGAGTACGGCCTCCTGCTGCGCTGGTGTGGACAGCACGGCATCGACGGGGTGGTGGTGTGGGGGCTGTTGCGCGATGGCCACGGCGGGGTGGAGGCAGCGAAGCGACTGTGCGAGCTGGCCGACGCGGCGGGGGTCAAGCTGCTGGCCGGCGTGGGCCTCAACGCCTACGGCGGCGTGTACTACGAGGGCACTTCCGAGTGGTCCTTGGACAACCACCTGAGTCGGCACCCGGAGCTGTACGCGCTGCGCGCAGACGGGCGACGGCATATCCGCCAGGCGCCGGGAAATTCGCCGCAGCCGTTACACCATGCCTGCCCTTCACGGCCGGAGAACCTGGCATACTGCCTGGATGGCCTGCGCTGGCTGATGGAGACGGTGCCCCTGGCCGGGGTTCAAGTCGAGAGCGGCGATACCCACGTCTGCGAGTGCCCGCGCTGCCGGGAACGGCGGCAGAACCCGGTCTCGGCGCTGTCCTGGGACGACATGGCCCTGCTCTACGGACCTGCCGCGGCGGCGGTGTGGTCGGTGCGAGCGGATGCCACCGTGGTCCTGGAGACCTATTCGCACCCCGAGCCGGTGACCGACGGGACGGTCCCGGACTTCGGCGGTGGGTCGCCCCCTTGGGCGGCACGGTGCGTGGAGCAGTTCCCGCGCGGGGCCTATGTGCAGTGGGTGGGGGACAACTTCAGCGCTCCTCGCAAACCGGTGCCGTGGACGACCCCGGCCCCGGCGGGCTTTGCCGGGAACATTATGCGGGCGCACCTGGCGACCTGGTGGATGGGCCGGGGCGACGAGGTGGCGGTGGACTGGCTGGCGCTGCTGGCGCAGCAGTCACTGGCTCAGGGCTTCGACGGCCTCTCGATCTTCGGGGACAAGTCGCCCTTTCGCACCGGCTGCGAGTTGAACTACCTGGCTCTGGCCGACTATGGCTCGACCGCCAACCCGGACGCCGACCTCCAGTCCTTCCTGACTCGGGTGGCAGGGCCGCTCCTGGGCGGGGCCGAGCGGGCCGCGGAGTACCTGCGCCTGGCGCGGCTTATCGCGGTGCCGGAGGAATTGGAGGGGGCCGCGGCCCAGGCGCGGCGGCACGCGGCGCAGTTGACCGGACGTCAGGCCGAGCGCTGGACCTGGCTCGCCTGGTACCTGAGCCGCTGGACCTACGACCGGGCCTAGGAACCGCGGGCATCACTGCCGTTGCAGCCGCACGACGGCAACGTCATCCGCTGCCAGGTCGAGGGAAACGGTCCCGTCGGCGCAGGGTATCGCCTGGCCGGAGAATACCTCGCTTGCCACGATGGCGCCCTCTCCCAGACCCATGGCCACGCGGTCGAGGCTGAGCACGGCGCGCCGAGGCTTTTCCTTGTCGGTATTCAGCACGCTGAGGTAAACGGTCGCGCCCTCCCCAAAACGCTCCAGCCGGATGGCGGCCTCCGGACACCGTGCATGGGTGATGGGGCACCAGCCCGCCTGGGACATGGCGAGGATAACCGGGATGTACGTCTTGAACAGCGGCCGATCCCGGTCGTAGTACTTCGGGTCGTCGAAGTACCGATCGTGGAAGGCGTCGGCCGAGAACATGGACGGGAAGAACCCGAAGAAGGCGCAGCGACGCATGTACTTCTCCACGTTCGCGTAGCTCATCTTATTGAAGTCCGTATTGAGCAGCATCAAGTACGGTTTGCGATAGCACAGCGCCCGCCGGTAATTCGAGCGGCTCTCTGCTTCCGGGCGCCAAGCGCCGTCGCGGCTTATCCAGCCGTGCTCGGTGCCGAGGATGTCGAAGGAGGGCACGAAGAAGTAGAACGTCTCTGGCAGCGCATTCCCAAACATGAGCTTACCGCGCTGGTGCAGATCGGTGCCGGTGTAGCGCAAGAAGGCATAGTGGCTGAAGGCATTGAGGATGCAGATGCGCCGGGTCGAGGTGCCAAAGGTGAGAGGGGCCTCGGTGCTCGCAAAGTGCTCCGCGCGGTAGTTGCATACCCTCGGCCAGGCGAAGCCCTCGACCGAATCGATGTACTCGCCATCCTGCTCCGGCTCGACCCCTGACCCGTAGCGCTCCTTGGCCAGCGCCGGACTGTACGAGCAATACGCCTGGTTGATCGGGTCCGGACCGCTCAACGGCAGGTTCGGGTCGGCGTTACAGACAAAGAGAGCCGAGGTGCCCCAGGGGGCGTCTTCGATATAGACGAGAGGCTTACCTAAGTCATCGTGGCAGACCGCTCCCTTAGCCGCCCATGAAGCGCGGCGAACCGCGGCATCTGCGGACGTCAAACGCTTCTCCAGAATGGCCAACGAGCCCTCGACCGTCCGTTCCTCCGCCTGTCCCTTGCCCTCGTAGCGCTGCCGCCAGCGCCACGGCTCGGAATAGCGATACGACTCGATGCCCAGCGCCACCTCCACCGGGTACTTGCGAGCGCCGGTTTCGAGGAACTTGAAGTGGAAGTCCTCCGGGTTCGCGATCTTCTGGACGCCCTTGGTGATCAGCCAGATCCCCTCGGACTTCACCCGCTTGGTGAAGCAGTCAGGGAAGATCTCGTAGTACCGCTGCGCGGCAGCGCGGAAGCCCCAGGCGGGGTCGTGCTGGTAGAGGCCGAACTCGAAGTCGGCGCGGCTGGGGTTCCGGGTCGTTTTGGCGGAGAGCCCCAGGTCGAACACGATGTAGGTCAAGCCCTTAGCGACCCCCATCCGGACAAGCTGAGGTCGGTCCATGGGGACGCACAGCGAGACCCCGTCGCCCGCCATGGAGATGGCCGTCCAGGGATAGGTGGACATGAAGCCATTGCTGCCCGCCCCGACATTGGACCAAGTCCCGGCCTGCAGGCTGCTCTTCAGGGGTCGCGCCGTGTCGACATCGCTCCACCAGACCGCTTGGTCAAGCCGCAATGGCAGGACGAAGTAGACGCTCACGCAACGGTCGCGGCCGGTGGTATCCAGGAGCGACCCGGTGACCGCAATCCTGGGGCCGATGGCCTTGAGCTCGGCGGTCAGGCTCAACCCCAGCGCCTCTGAGGCGGCCGACACCCGGGCCGAGCCGCCTTCCTGCGTCAGCGTGGTCAGCGGTCGGATGAAGTCAGAGCCCACCGCCACATCGCGGAGCAGGAACCCGGATGCCGCCACCAGGTCCGGCTGCGTCAGCGGGGAGTTCGCCTGCAGTTCCACAACGCGGCCGGTATCATCCAGCGTCAGGACCAGACCATCGGCCGTGCGGAGTGCGCAGGTTCGCTTGGCCGCCACGTTCCGCCTCTCGGTCACCGGCGAGATCGGGGTGCCGTCGAACATGCCGCCGCGCGCAGGAACGTAGACCGCGAAGTCGTCGAAGTAGGCCGTGCCGGTGTGACCACGCAAGAGGCCGTAGATAGCGAGCGCCGCGATGGGCTTCTCGGGCATGACCGTCACCTCGCGGCGCACCCACTCGTGCGTGCCGACGGGAAAGGGAGCCGTTTGCTGCCAGAGATGGGAGCCATCCGCGTAGGCGACGTCGACGTAGAGCGAGTAGCCCGCGTCAGCCCCGCCATCGACCATCTCCGAGCGCGACCACGCCTCGACGATGACCAGAGCCGGTTCCGCCTGCTTCAGGGCGAACTGCTGGCAGACGCCATACTCCAACGCCGGGTCGTGGCTGGTCAGACGAACGCACGACGTGCCCGAATGCGCCCCCGGTCCGGCGCTGCGCTCAAAGCCCTGTTTCCATCCGGTCCAGGGCTCGACACCCTCCTCAAATCCCCCGTTCAGAAGCAGGTTGGCTTCCTTCTGGGGCGCGACGGCAGGTAAAACGACTTCGTCGGCCCCGGCCAGGCCGCACGCAAAGCCGAGGAGAGTCAGGACGACAGCGACACCTTGCCTTGACATAATCTTCCTCATTCCAGCACCAGGAATCCGGCATTCTGGAGCAACCAGGTCTGGCCCAGGGCGCCGACCCAAATGATCCAATCGCCGCTTTCGGTGCGGTTGACGCCGAGATTGAACGCCAGTTTCAGTCCGGGCTTGTACTCGATGCCGGCGGCGGCCAAGGGGATGGCGTACTCGCCGGTCCACTGCGCCGCCTCGGCCTTGGCGGCAAAGCGCACCGCCTCCCCGACGGCGGTGGCCAGCGCGGCCGGGGTCCCCGCCTCGGTCGAGCTTTCGTGGGTTCCCGCAGCGAATCCGTGGATGACAAAGACCGGTCCGGGGTTGGCCGTGGAGAGGTCCTGGAAGCAGACTTCGGCGCCGTCATCCTTGCCCCAGGCCGAGCCGATCTTCAGCTTGGCGCCGTCCGTCAAGGGCACCCGGACCGCGACATAGAGCGTCTTGCCGTCGTGGCAAGCGCTGGCGGCACAAGCCGACCCGGCCACCGCCATTCGGCCGGGGTCCTCCTGCAACACCATCTGCGCCTCCGGCCATTCCGCCGGGGCGAGGATGCCGTCCAGCACCACCGGGGTCGTGGTCCGCCGTGCTACAAACGGCGTGGTGTTGCGCGGGGGTGGTGGCGGCACGGCCTGGCTCGACCAGTCGACCTTCATCTGTTCCCGTGCGCCCTTGGCCTCAACGATCGGCCAACTGGCCCGCGAGGCGTCGGCGTAGGGGCCAATCTGGTCCACCGGGATGGGCTTGAAGCCGAGCGCGAAAGCGGGCGACTCGGGACGCAGCCGGTAGTCGTCCTTCGCGGCATCCACAAACTGCGGATCCGCGACCACCGAGTGCCGGTCCTGGCCCAGGGCCTGCCAGGCTTCCCACTCGTCCATCGGCACCGCTTCGGTCAGGGTCACGTCGTCCACCCAGATCGTGCCCACCTCCTGCCGCACGTCAAGGCGTACCCGGACCGTCTTCATCTCGGCATGGTAATCGCGCTCGCCGGGCGCCGGGAAGCGGAACGCCACCTCAAACTCCTTCCACTCAGGCCCGGCCTTGCCATCCACGCCCTTGGACCAGAAGAACACCTTGTCGAGGTAGGCCTGCCCCATCACGGCGAAGACGGTGTCTGGCTGGGCCGCTTTGACCCAGGCGCTGAGCCGATAGGTGTGGCCGGACTCCACCGGCATCTCGGCGCTGACCCAGTTGGGGCAGAGCACCTGGCCACTGCTGTCCGTGGTCGTGCCGCGGCCATCGAGGCGCAGCGACTGCTTCCCCGCGTGCCTCACCTCAAGATCGACGGTGGCCTGGGTGTCGTTGGGCCGGACCTGCCACTCCCAGCTTGCGGGCAGGCCGTCGGCGCCGTTCTCCTCAAAGCCCGGATTGGCGACCAGATTCGGGCCGAGCGCGCCCTTGACCCCGGACCGGCCGGTCAGCAGCGGCTGGCCCTGGTGCCAGATGAGATTGTAGTCGGAGTCGGTCTTGTCGAACGGCAGATTGGTGTGGCCGTACAGCCGCGCTGTGGGGTTGGAGTAGGCGACGATGTTGCGCAGGAACTTGTTGCCGGCCATCTGCCAGGCATCCTCCAGGCTCTGCGTCAGCTCGGCATAGCCCGGGTACTTCGTGTAGGCCGGGGTGCCCGAGAACTTCTTCCAGGTCTCGGTCATCATGGGGACCGGGTGTCCGCCCTTGACGTAGCCGCTGTACTGCACCTGGGTGTCGCGGCCGTCAATCAGGATGTTGTTCTCGACCACGTTGTCACGACCCCCGTGGTAGTGGACCCCGCCGAGAATGGTGCGCGCCACGATATTGCCGTAGAGGTGGGTGCCGCAGGTGCCGTCGTCGAGGTAGATGCCCCAGTTCATGTGCGGATAGGTCCACTTGCCATTTTCCTGACCGAAGCCGATGATGTCGTGCAGGTAGTTGTAGCGCATGACAGTGCCGCGTTTGGTCCAGTCGACCTGCCAGGAGTAGATGGCGCCCGTGTCGCCCGTCTCCAGGGTGCAGTGGCGGATGTGATTGTACTCGAAGAGGTGGTCGTTGCCGCTCCAGCCGATGCCGAAGCGCGGGCAGTCGTGAATGAGGTTGTGCGCCACGCGGTTGCCGACGCCGCCCACCGACACCCCGACGCCCTGCTTGTAGAACACGCCAACGTGGTGGATGTAGTTGTTGTCGGCGTAGTTCCCGGCCGGTTCGAGCGTGGTGAAGTCCCCGCCCTCCAGCGAGATCGCATTGCTGCCGACCTCGTAAACATCATTGCCGACCGCGCCATTGTTCTTGCCGCCGCGGATGGCAATCCCCGATTCCCCGCCCTCGGCCCGGGAACCGACGTTGCGGACCGTATTGCCCGCGAGCAGGCAGTTCTGACAGTTCTGCAGGATCACCGCCGTGCCGTCGGCACACTCCAGGGTGAGCCCCCGGAAGGTGACGTACGCCGCCGACTTGACCTCGATCAGAGTCTGCAGCGTCGGGGCATACACGACCCCGCCATTCAGATCCCCCGGGGGCCAGAAGTAGAGCGTCCAGGTGCGCCGGTCCAGATACCACTCGCCGGGCGCATCGAGCTCCTCAAGCAGATTGCGGACGTAGTAGCGGTCGTTCGGCCGGTTGCCATAGGACGCATCCGCCGCGAGAGTGACCATCCGGGTCGCCCGATCTATGGCCGCGATGCGAATGATGTTATTCCACCAGTTGTAGCGCGGGAACACAAACACCTCGCCCTCCTCGAGGCGGGCCCACTCGCGGGCATCGCCGGGCTTGTACTGGAACGTCCTCCGGTTTTCCCCCTCGATGTTCTTGTACATGGGCACGGGCTTGCCGTCCATGTAGGCCCAGCCACCGGCCACCGGATCGGCGGGGTCGCAGTTCGGATAACGCGCCAGGATCTGTCGCGTGCCGTTGAGGAACAATTGCCGAAAGTAGACGTCCTTGAATCCCTGCGTCCCGACGTCGGCCTTCATGATGCTGCCCTGGTGGGGCTGCCAGCCGCGGACCGTCCGGCCGCCGATCAGGACCGGCGCCTCCTTGGCCTGAGCCCGGTAGGTGATCGGCGCCTCTGCCGTGCCCGAGTCTTCTGCCCCCAGCCCGAAAGGCCGCGACAGCTCGTAGAGGCCGCCCGACACGAAGACGTTGACCGGCCCGAGCAGCGGCCCCGCGGCTTTCCGCTTACGGATCTCGTCCCGGGCTCGCTCCAGAGTCGCAAAGGGGCCATCGGTCCGGTCCGGGTTGGCCGTGGCCAGGCTCCCCGACCAGGCGTCATTGCCAGCCACCGCGACGTAGAAGTCCGTCGTTTTCGCTGCGGGTCCGGCGGGCTCCACGGCGCCGATCCGGCCGCAGCTCAGGGCCAGCACTGCCGTCAGGCCTGCCAACCCAACCCGGCCCATTCCCCGTTCAGGTCCATGCATCATCGCTCGTCTCCCGCAACCCCACCCCTGCCCCTGCCAGCAAGCACCGCGAAGCCCGTCGACCTAGCGCCGACCGATGAACGTAGCCGCTAGCGGGCCGTTCCGACAGTGCCGTGGACGTTCCCTCAGGGCTTCAAGAAACTGCCCTGCAACCCGATTCCCATGGTGATCTCCCATCCTCACGGCGCCGCGACGCGCAAGGTAAAGCGCTGGGCGGCCTCGCCGCCGCGATGATTGCGGACGCGCCAAGCCACGGCAAACTCGCCGACCGCGGGTGGCGTGCCGCTGAGCAGTCCGGTGGCCGCATCGATGGCCAGCCAGGGCGGCGCCTCACCCAAAGCGAACTCGAGCACATCGGGCGTCCAGAAGGCCGGATTGTAGCCGCCGCGGCAGAGGACATCGCCCACCGAACGGATGACGCCGGGCTGGCTGCGCCAGGGCTGAACCGCCCGCGCGCCGGCGTCGGGTTGACTCCAGATGAAGGGCCGCGGCGCCTCAGCGTAGTCGGAAGGCCCACTCTCGCGCCCGGCGGCATCCACGGCGACGACGCGGTAGAAAGCCCGGTTGGCAAGCGCCACGGCAAGCGTCGGCCCGACCACTTGCAGGGAGCATTCCGGGGTCTCTGCCAGCAGGTTCGCCGTCTCGTCCACCTTACTGACAAAGTCCTTCTTCGCCTCGAACTCTTCCTGGGTGCGGCAGAAGCCCCGCCCGACCAGCTTGCGGAACGAAACACGGCTGGCCGTGAAGCCCTTCTCGTCCGCTGCAAAGACGCCGTAGCGCACCGGCGTTGTGCCCTTGGGATTGGGCGTCCACGCCAGGATGACGGTCCCCGCCTGCGGGTCGGCCTTGACCGTGAGGTTGAGGGGCACCCCGGGCGCCTCACAGCGGAACGAGCGCACCGCGGACCAGGGGCCCCAGACGCCGCGGACATCCCGGGCCCGGACGCGCCAGTAGTAGGGCGTGCCCGGGTTCAGCAGGCCAAGGCCCGGCACACGCCAGGACGAGGTGCCGCGCTGCGGCGTATGCGACAGGAGCTTCTCGAAGTTTGGCGAGAGCGGCCAGCGCAGGTCGGCAAAGGCGCTGACTTCGAGGTGGTAGTCCGCGATCACCGCACCGTCCGGGTGAGTCGGGGGGGTCCAGCTAAAGGCGACGTCGGTGCCGGAGACCAGCGCCTCGGCCGCGGGCTCGGTAAGGACCGGCGCCGCGGGCCGGTGCCAGGCGGGCCGTTCGGTCCAGGCGTGGGTGAGGCGCACCGCGCGGCCGGCGGGTGACTCATCGCGGTAGACGAGGCTGTTCTCGCCCACGCCCAGCCCCGGCAGAGCCAGGCTGGCCATCTGCAGGTCGGTGTCGAAGGCGATCTGGCTGACCGCGCTGCCAGACGGGATGGTCAAGCGCAGCCACCAGGCGTATTGGGGCTTGTTCTGCGGGGAGAGTCGCTCGTCAAGGGACACCTGCCGGTCGAACGCGCCTGCTTCCGCAAACTCTGCTAACGGCTCCCAGGCCTTGCCATCGGCCGACAGTTCAAGCGTCACCGCCGCGGCCGGCGCCTGAACGCTGCCCTTGATGCTGACCACGCCACCGACCATGACATAGGCCGCCGCCTGCCGCCAGACCACGACCGCCGGGGTGGCGGGGTTCGCCGACGCGAGCCCCACGGCCGCGGGCGGGGCCAGGTTGGCGACGCTCGCCATACCGCGGCGCGCCGTTTCGCCGACCAAGTCCGGCGCATAGCGCAGCTTGCCGTTGCGTAAGGCGGAGTAGGCGTTGCCGCCCCAGACGTTCAGACAGCCCGTGCCGTCGCCGTGGGACTTGCCGTCAGGCATGATCTTGGCCGCGGTGTATTCCTTGCCCACGTGGTCCCAGCGCCACTCGATCGACTCACCGGGCCGCAGGACGTAGTTCATCGTGTGCCCGCTGCGCCCCCCGTGGCTGCCCTTGCGCTCGCCCTCGTAGCCGAAGAGCGTGGCGCTGAACTGGTCGGTCAGAGGATCATCGTTGGCCAGGATGCCGTAGGTATGCGTGCGCTTGATCAGGTCGTGGTCGCGGACCACCTCTGCCTCGGCCGCGATCGTCTCATTGTCCCGCAACAGGTAGACGCAGTGTTCGTCGCCGTCGAGGAGATGGTAACCGCCGTCGTAGAACGCCTCGCTGACGGCGTGGCCGACGGGGTAGCCGCGGCGGGTTTGCAGGCCGGCGGCTTTCCACAGGTCCGCGATCACCTGCGCGTCGTCGCCACAGAGGGTGTAGCCGTAGACGTTGAAGGTCTTGACCGGATCCTGCACCTCGGCGTCCCAGGTGGTGGCATGGAAACGCTGTCGGCGCGTGAACTCCCAGATGGCGCGGGCCCGGTCGCGCTCCTCGGTGTAGGCTCCCACCGCGGCCGCGGCGATCTCCGCCGTTGTGCCCCAACGGCCGCGGCCGTTGACGCTCAGCCAGGGGTTCACTACGTCCGTCTCGCCGCGGTTCTCGAGGCGCACGAAGCGGTTGAGTTGCCAGCCCTGCTGATAGGCGGCATAGCCGACCGGCTCGCGAGTGAAACGGTCGTCAACCTCGCCAGCGACACTCAACGAGTAGACGCCAGGGCTCTCGGTCAGCTTCACCGTCTGCTCCCGCGGACGGTCATCAGGCAGCGCGGGCGCAGACGCCATGGGCGGGCCTTTCACCGCCGCCAGGGCGGAAGCCGCCAGAAGTGCGGTGCAGGGGAGCAGATGAGACAGGCGGCAGGCGGCATGCATCGGATCACCCTTTCGAGCCACGGTCCCTCGTCTTCTGATGCCGTACACGGCCGATTCCTGACCGAATATACCGCCAGGACTTGCCGACTTCGCCTGGCCGGTGGCGGGCGAGGTAATCGGTCCCGCTCAGTCCGCAATGGCCCCCGCAGCGGTCGCGAAACGCGACTCAACCGCAAGCGCGCCCTTTTTTCGACCTGTGCAATAAGAGAGTCCGTCTGAAGCGCTGAAGGCGCGCTGCCATACCAGCCCAGGGCAACGCCCTGGGAATAGAATGGTTATGGGTTTGAGCCCTGTAGGGGCGAG
>CAIZKT010000409.1:0-5952 GCA_903933565.1 uncultured Victivallales bacterium
CGCTGTGACTGGAGTTCAGACGTGTGCTCTCCGATCTGCCCGCGGCGGCCGCCGCCAGCAGCAGGTCGGCGCGCGCTTCGTTCTGGTGGCGGATCACATCATGGAACAGCGCTCCCTCGGCGGTGCGGTCGCGGAACATGAAGCGGTCCGTCGGCCGGTGGTGCCACATAATGTCTTCGGTGAAGCGGCGGTTGGACCACTTTCCATAGCTGGCGACGTCTTCGAAGTCAAGGCCTTTCACCTGCCAGGCCGCGGCCAGTTTGTCGGCGCTGCCATAGCGCTGCCGCAGCCAGTCGCGCAGGCTGCGGCGGGCGGCGAGGCCGAAGTCGCCGACGACGTAGTTCAGGCGGTCGGCGATGATCCAGTCGCCCTTCTCGTCCTGGCGCATATTGAGGTCGAGGCCCCAGTAGTTTTCGCCGGCGCGGCCTTCGGCCATGACCACGCCGATGATGCTGGCGGCCCAGGGTTGCGCTTTGAGGCGGGTGACGAACTCGGTCAGGCTGGCGGTCACGGCGTAGAGGACCCCGGGCGCATTCGGCGTCTCGCGCAGGTAGCCCAGGGAGTGATTGGTGGAACTCAGGGGCACCAGGCGGCGGTCGTTGCCCAGGACGATCTGCTCCTCAGGGTGGGCGGCGCGCCAGTCGTTGGGCATATCCAGATCCAGCATCAGCAGAAAGCGGGCCTCGGGATTCATGGCGCGGACCGTTTCGACCTGGGTGGCGATGGCGCTCAGCAGCCGCGCATAGTGCAGCTCGGCGGCGCCCGCCGAGGGCACCACGCCGCCAGAGCCCTGGGGCACGATGCGGAACAGCCGTACGCCCGACCGAAGCCAATCCTGGTAGCGGTCCGGAGTCTGCAGGGCTGAGGTGAAGAGGATGGGCGCCACCAGCTGCCCGTCCACCTGCAAGCGGCCGTCGGGGGTCAGGCGGTGCTCGCCGAAGCCCGCGGGCAGGGTCGGCGGCGCCGCCGCGCCGACCATGATCCGCAGGCGCCCCGGATGGCTGCCCGTCGTGACCTCGCCCACCGGCCCGGCCAGCAGCCCGACCTGGGTCTGGGGATTGCACAGCCGCAGCAGCAGCGGCAGCCGCGGCGCCGTGCCCGCAAACCAGCGGCCGGTCAGCACCAGGTCCCGCTCGCCCTGAAAGCCGACCGGCAGGCCCTGCTCGGGTGGGATAAAGCCGTCGCCGACGTTGAACTCCATGCCCGTGTTGCGTGCCGCGCCGCTCTCGCCATACTCCGCCAAGAGGCCGTACGCCTGGCTCAGCGGTCGTTCGGCACGTACGCGGACGGTCAGGGTGAAGGCGTCCCCGGGGCGGGGAACAGGCGGCGCGAGGGTGACGGCGGCAATCTGGGCGGAGTCTGCCAGGTAGGCCGGCGTGTAGTCCTCGTCCCAGGCCCATTTCATCTCCTGGTTTGGCGAGCCCGTCGCGGTGGCCTTGGGCCAGTCGGCGCAGGCGTCCACGAGGCGGTTCCAACCGGCCTCATCGACGGTGCTGGCGCGGTAGCGGTCAGGGTGCGTAGCAATCGTCTCGAGGGTGCCGTCGGTGCGCTCCAGGCAGAGCTCGGCCAGGACCCCGCGCAGGCCGGCTTCCTCGACGTCCTCCGCCGCGATCGCCAGCAGGTTGCCGCCGGGCCGCAGCAGCTTCGGGTCGAGGTCCTGGCGCAACAACTCCGGGCGCAGGCAGCGGCCCGCCTCAACCGTGCGGGCAACCTCGACCCCGTTGAGGAAGACGCAGCCGCGGTCGTGAGCCGTGAACAGCAACCGCGCCGAGCGCACGGTGGCAGGCTCCTTGACCTCGAAGCCGCAGCGGAAGAAGCGCTGCACCGGGCCGAAGTTCGGTAGCGTGGGCTCCAGCTCGCCCCAGATCCACACGCCCTGCCACTTCGGCCGGATCGAAAAGCCGGTGACCGGTTTCGGGCCGTACACCTCAATCTCGCGCAGCGCGACCAGGTCGTCCGGCGTCGCCGTCGTGAACGAGAGGCGCATCTCGGTGACGCCGGTAATGGGCTGCGCGGGGGTCAGTACCAGGCGTTGCTCGGCGCTCCAGGCGGCAGGGGCATCCGCCGCCAGCAGCACCCGCCAGACGCCATCGGCCAGGAGACGGACCTCGAGGTGCTCCGGCCGCGCCGTGGTCAGGTTCACGGCCGTGGCCGGGGTCGTAGCGAGGAAGTCTCGCGGCGCCGTGTAGGCGATGGTCAGGGGCCGCGCGTCGAGGTCGAGGCGGGTGACGGTGACGCTGATGCGGCGCCATTCGAGGCGGGCCCAGTGTTCGCGCTGGTCGCGCCCGCTGATCCAGGCGGTCTCCCGGTTGCCATCGGCAAAGGCGCCGGCGAGATGGCTGTAGGTGTCGTCGGTGGAGTCGCTGGCCGTGGGCACCGCCCGCCCCGCGGTCAAACTGAGGTTCATCTCTGCTGCGGCGGCGGGGCGCGGCGGCAGCAGCGCCAGCGCCAGCAGCGCGGCAAGGACGCTGGCGAGGCGACGGTAAGGCGGGTGCGTGCCGGACATATCAGCGCTTCCTTACTGCCGACGGAGAGGCGGTCGCCAGCTCCGCCTCTGCCCGTGAAAGTGGCTCCAGAATATCGGCCGGGCCGCTGCAGCGTCAAGGTTCTCCCTCTCGCCAGGGCACAGGTCAGTTTCGTAGGTCCTTCCCTCGAGCAAGGAGTCCTGGGCTGCCCCGGGGTGCCTATCCTATGGCGCCACCGGGGCGGTATCGAGGCGAACCCGGGCGTAGCGCATGGTCTTGTCCACGTCGCCGAATACATCGATGAGGACAGAGGGCGCATTGCCGGCGCGGGGCGTGGCCGTGAAGAAGGACGAGAACGGCTTTTGCAGCGATACCTTCACCGGCGCCGCGATGCTGCCATCGGCCAGGATCTCGACCAGCCGGTTCTCCGACACCGCCTTGCCTTCGGCATCCTTGCCGGAGACGTAATAGAACACCAGCAGGCGGCCGTCGGGCAGCCCGTGGAAGCGGCCCGATCCCGGCCGCTCTTCGTGGGTCCCGCCCTCCTTCCATTCCTGGATGGTGCCGCGATGCACGACCTCACCCTGGCGCACCACGGCGTGGTTCAGAGCGATGCTTTGCTTGGCCTCGGGGAAGAACGTCGCCCGCAGGCGTTCGTCCAGCGCCTTTTCCGTCCACAGGATATGCACGCTGCCATCGGCGCCGACGTGCAGGTCACAGGGGAAGATCCAACCGCAGGTCTGATCGCGACTGGCGATCTCGACCCATCGCTGGAAGTGCCCGGCCGCGGTGATGTCGTCGCACCAGGTGAAGAACAGGCGGCGGAAATCGTAGTCCCATTTCTGCTTGGTGAGTTCCTCTTTGAACGTCCGCCAGGCTTTGTAGGGCTCGATGATATCGGAGACCCCGCAGAAGTACACCGCACGGTCTTTGAGGGCCACGACCGGGTAGCAGACGCGGATGGGTTGCGGCTCGTCGTATTCGGCGCCGAAGGGGAATTCGAGAGCGCCCTGTTTCACCCATTGGCCCTGGGCGTCGGCGAAGGTCCAATAGGCGCGGTCGTAGGCCGTGTTGTAGATGAGGAGGAACTCCCGGCGCAGGCGGTCGGCAGCAAAACTGCGGTAGGTATGGGCGTGGAACTTGATCTCGCGGTCCCAGGCAGGCTCCAAGGTGCGGAGAGCCCGGGTCGGAGCGGCCAGCGCAAAATCGAGGACTTGCGGGGTCGCCGTGCCATCGTACTCTTCCGGCTTACAGGTATTCGGGTTGATCGACAGCAGGGCGTGTCCATCAGGGAAGACGACGAGCGGACAAGGCTCGCGCTCGTGGGTCCCATCACCGCGAGCCTGCAGCTGCCAGCCGTCGGCCTGGCGTTTGAACAGGGTCCAGCGCACGTTGTTCAGTGGCTTGTAATCTGGCAGCGTCTCGATGCCGCTGGCCAGAACCTCGTCCCCGAGGCGCACGATGCAGGTGTTACCATGCGTCCACAGCGGCCCGGCGCCGTTGTTGGCTGGGGTGTAGCTGTAAACCTCCTCTTCGACCTCGACGAGCGGACGGAGCGGCGGCGGCGCCGCGGCTCCTGCCGTTGCCATGGCGGCGGTTACCCAGGCTGTCTTCATCGTCTGCGCGCCCTTTCCAGAAAGCTGCGAACCCCAAGGCTCAAAGCGCTGTGCCACCCCCGGATCAACGGGCCGGCAGGATGCTTCCACGTCGCGCCCACGTCACCTTTCGTCCCGGGTTCCTGGCCCAGCAGGCGGTTACTGTCGCCCGTCCAGGCCCGCTTTGCGAGTTCCGCAGGGGCTTCTGCCCGGCCCGGCGGGGCGCGGGTCGGTTCAGGGGTGGTCGGCGCGGCTGGGAAACGGTCGAGTCGAGCGCTGCCTCGACTGAGGGGCTCCCGACCGGCCGCCGTCCTGCCTTGACATAGCTATCTTCTATGGCTATCTTAGCTACATGAACGTGAAGACCGCGGATCTGAAGAACAACCTCAGTCGCTATCTGCGGCGCATCCGCGAGACCGGCGAGACGATCCTCGTCTGCGACCGCGACCGTCCCGTGGCGACGCTCTCGCCGTTGCAGCGCGACGAGGACACCGAGTGGCGCCGGGTTCGCGAGGAAGCCTTGGCCCGGGCCAAGGCGGCGGGTTTGGAGATCGAGATGCCGCTGCGGCGGCCGTCGGCGTCTGCCTTGCCGCGGCTTACGCCCACGGTCGCGCCGGATGGCCGGACCGATGTACAGACCAGCGACCTGCTGCGTCAGGGGAAGTCCTACTGATGGTGCTTTTTTGGGACACCAGTGCGGTGCTCGCCATGGTGGTGCAGGAGCCGCACTCCGCCGCGGCGCAGCAGGCTGCCGGTCAGGCGACGCAGAGCTATGCCTGGCGTTGGCTTGAAGTGGAGGCTGCCGCGGGGCTCGCCCGCCGCCGGGCCACGGCCGCGCAGTGGCGTGGGCTCGAACGCATCCTCGCGGCCCTGGCCTATGCCGACATCCCGTCGGCCCGCTTTGCGGACATCGCCAGGGAGAACCGGGATTGGCGACTGCGCGCGGCGGATGCCGGTCACCTTTTCTGCTTCCGGCAACTCTCGACCGTTTTCCCCGGCATCCAGATGGTCTGCTTCGACACCGAGATCTGCGCCGCGGTCAGCGCCGCCGGGCTGCCCCTGTGGGAGGTATGAGCATGCTGAAACGCTCGGTCGTGAACCGCAGTATCGAGCTGGCCATGGAACACTTTGCCAGGCACAGCTTGCACCTGCCGCCGTTTGCTTTCTGGACCGCGGCGGAGTGGCAGGGCAAAGGCTCTGAGGCCGCGGAAATTCGCGACTGCATGCTGGGTTGGGATGTGACCGACTTCGGCTACGGCCAGTTCGATCACCTCGGCCGCATCCTGTTTACGCTGCGTAATGGCAAGGGCGGCGGCCATTACCCGAAATCCTACGCCGAGAAGTTTATCCTCGACCCGCCCGGACAGCGGGCGCCGCTGCATTACCACAAGCGGAAGCGCGAGGACATCATCAACCGCGGCCAGTCGGGCGTGATCGTCGTCGAGGTGCGGCGGGCCGACGAGCAGGGCCAGCCCTCGGAGCAGCCCTTCGTGGCCCAGGTGGATGCCATGACGCGCCATTTCGAGCGCGGCCCGGCAAGGGTGCGGCTGGAACCGGGGCAGAGCATCTGTCTGCCGCCCGAACTCATGCATCAATTCTGGGGTGAGGAGGGCGGCGGGATCGCGGCCTCGGGCGAGGTCTCGAGCGTCTGTGACGATGTGAACGACAATGTCTTCATCGGGGCGGCCCAGGTCCGCTTTCCGGGGATCGAGGAGGACGAGCCGCGGCGCTGGTATCTGTGCAATGAATACCCCGCGGCGCGGGGCTAGAGCCGACCCGACGATCGGCAGTCCCGGGGAATGGAGCGGCCGCGGCTCGCGGCCACTGCCCGTGAGGCCACGGGCGGTCCAGAAGAATTGGAGCGGCCGCGGCTCGCGGCCACTGCCCGTGAG
>CAIZKT010000410.1:0-10829 GCA_903933565.1 uncultured Victivallales bacterium
AGACCTTGAGCAGGATCTCGAGGTTCTCCTCCAGGCTCTTGCCGGTGATGGCTTTGTGCCAGGGCGTGCCGCGCACCTCTTTCATGGCGTAGAAGAGAGTGCCATCCGGGGCCACCCCGACATCGTGGATGGGGATGACATTGGGGTGATCGAGGTCGCCGGTCACCACCGCTTCGATGAGGAACTGGTCCCGCAGGCCCGGCTGGTCGGCCAGCTCCGGCCGGATGACCTTGACCGCGATCTGCCGGTCCACCGAGTTCTGCCGGGCCCGGTAGACCAGACCCATGCCGCCCTGGCCCAGCAGGTCGAGCAGCACAAAGACGTTGCCGGCGACGCTGAGCTGGCGCGGCAACACCGCCGCGGACGCGGCAGGGCAGGCGCGCTCTGGCCCCGCGCTCTTGATCGTGACCTCGGGCTCCGCCCCGGACGAGATAGAGCCCTCCCAGCGGCGCTGGACGCCTTCCAGCGCCGCGGCATCCGGCCCGGCCGCAGCGGCGTCTGCCCGGGTGATGATGAACGACTTGCCGCAGCTCTCGCAGTCGGCGCCCCCACCGAGGTCGGCAGCGGCCACCTCATAGAGCGCCTGGCAGTGCGGACAGCGCACCGGAACCGCCTCGTTCGACATGGTCTCCTCCGCTCATCTCACAGCCTTCCGGCGAGTTGGTGGGCGCAGTTGGTGAGGATGACATCGATGCCCAACGCCGCGTAGCGTCGGGCGTCATCCACTTCGTCAGACCAGAAGAGGTTGCGCAGCAGGCCCCGGGCCTTGGCTTCAGCCGCTGCCGCCGAGGTAACGCTGCGGCCGAACTGCAAACGGGCGCAGCGGTACTGCACGGCGGCGGCAATCATGCGGGCCTCGTTGTCCTGGTGCGCCAGGCAGTCGCGTTCGATGTCCGGCGCGTAGGCCAAAGCGGCGGCGAGGACGTCCTCATCCCCGGCGATGTAGCTGAGGCGGTCCATGGCGCGCTGCCGCAGCAAGTCGGTCACCAGCCGCACCAGCCGCCCGTCGGGACCGGGGTCCTTGATGTGGATGTTGATAGCGGCCCGACCGTTCACGAGGTCGAGCACCTCCTCGAAGCGCGGCAGATGGATACCGCGCCAAGCGTCCCCGTGGCGCACTCCGGCATCGAACGAGGCAAGCACCGGCCAGTCGAGGTCGGTGACCAGACCCTGGCCGTCGGTGGTGCGGTCGACGCGCGGGTCATGGCAGACGACGGGCACGCCATCCCGGCTCAGCCACAGGTCAAGCTCAATCTCGTGGACGCCGGCGATGGCCACGGCGGCAGCAAAGGCGGGCAGGGTATTCTCGGGGCAGGCCTGCGACAGGCCTCGATGGGCACAGAGGCGAGGAAACAGCGCCGCGTTGTGCTCGGGATGAATCAGGGCGGTATGCATACCGTACGTCCTCCGCTCGCATGGGCCTGACCAGACCGGGTTTCCCGGTGGGAAAAGCGGGTGTACCTCTCCGACGGGAAGAAACCGCCTTGCTGTCGACGGCGGGGACACCCCAGGGCGCGGAGAATGTCACCGGTGGCCCCAGCGGGCGCAAGCGTGATCGAGGTTTTCTGGACCGCCTACCTCGAGGGCAGGCTTGCTGCCGCCCGGCGCCCTGCTCTCTCCGGGCTGTCAAGACGCGCGCCGGCGGGTACATTATGGCGGCGGTAACCCATGCACCCCGACTGCCGCGGACGGCGTTGCCACGCTGCTGGCGGTTGGGCTGAACTCAAGGAGATGGACGATGAGTGGTCTGACGATTCCTGCGCGTACGGCCTCGGGTCTGGACATGCTCTCGCTGGGCGCCCTGGTGCATCGGCTCGACCCTGGCGTTATCCCGTTCCGCAAGGCGCGGGAGTTCAACATCTGGGTCAGCGGTGGCGAGTACAACGTGGCGGCCAACCTGTCGGACTGCTTCCACATGCAGACTGGGGTCACCACGGCGCTGGTCAACTACCCCATCGGCGACCTCATCTCCGATGCCGTGCGCGGCATGGGCGTCAAGGGCCTCTACAAGGTCTTCGAGCATGATGGCGTGACCGGCCCGAACATGGCCACGGTCTACAGCGACCGCGGCCAGGGCGTGCGGGCGCCGGTGGTGTTCTACAACCGCTGCAACGAGGCCGCGGCGCAGTTGCAGCCCGGCGACTTTGACTGGAAGGCGATCTTCGCTAACGGCGTGCGCTGGTTCCACTCCGGTGGCATCTTCGCCTCGCTTTCGGAGACCACTTCGGCGCTGATCATCGAGGCCATGCAGGCCGCCAAGGCGCAGGGCGTGGTCACCTCGTTTGACCTGAACTACCGGGGCAAGCTGTGGAAGCGCCAGGGCGGCACGGCCCGCGCCCAGGCGGTGTTGCGCAAGATCTGCTCGTACGTCGACGTGCTGGTGGGCAACGAAGAGGACCTGCAAATGGGCCTGGGGCTGAAGGGTCCGGACGTGGTCGCCAAGTCCAAGCTCGACCCCAGCGTGTTCTTTGGCATGATGGGCACGGTGGCCAAAGACTTCCCGAACATCAAGTGTGTGGCCACCACCCTGCGCGATGTGCATTCCACCAACCACCACAGTTGGGGCGCCGTGCTCTGGCTGGATGGCAAGACCTACGTCAGCCCAACCTGCGAACTGGACGTGCTCTGCCGCATCGGCGGCGGCGACGGCTTCGCGGCGGGCCTGTTCTACGGCCTTATGAACGGCCTGGATCCCGAGTCCGCCCTGCGCCTCGGCTGGGCTCACGGCGGCCTCCTGACCACGACCCCCGGCGATACCACCATGGTCACCCTGGAGCAGGTCAAGGCCTGCGCCGAGGGCGGCTCGGCCCGCGTGCAGCGCTAGAGGCTGCGCCAGGCCCGACGCAGAAGCCTGTATGGGAGTGGCCCGTCTTGGCCGGTGCGGACCGAACCCGGCCGGGACGGCTCGCTATGGGCTCAGACGCATCTCCATCCCCAACTCCGCCTGCCAGTCGGCACCGAGAGTCTTTGCAGGCTCTCCGAACAACGGCGACCCGCGAGACCAGCAGCGCCGCGGGGCCCCCGCTACTCCTTCGCCACGGAAGGGGAACCTGAAGTCATACACCCGGTACAGGGTGGGGAAAAGCGCGGTCCCGTCTGAGGCTCTGCCAGGGATGTGGTCTCAGGTTTGGCCAGTGTTCCTGCGGTGACTTTCGGCAAGGGGGTTCCGAGCTTCGGGTGGGAGTTGCGGTGGCGCCGGGGTTGGAGGGTGTCAGATTCGGGTAGGGTCCCCTGGCGAGAGCGAGGCAACGGCGCGGCCCCGGCGGAGGTTACGATCCGTCGAGGCCATGGGTTTCTTGGGTGGCTGGATTTCAGTCGACGGCGGGGGTGGTGGCGGCCTGGGATGAGGTCGGCCAGCAGCTCGCGGCGCATGGGGCCGATGGTGAAGTGGTCGTCCTCGAAACCGCCGAAGACGGGCCGGTCGCGCTGGAATAGTTCGCGGATCATGGCTTGACCTCCGGGGCGTCTCCGAACACCAGGCGTGCGGCAGGCTCTGCGCCTCGTCGAGCACCACCACCGGGGTGATGCCTTTCATCTCGGCCACGCGGTCGGCGATGCGGCGGCCCATGCGGCCTCGGCTCAGGCTGATCGTGCAGCCGCAGCCCGGACGCCGACAGACAAACCGCCGAACCGCAATCCACTCCCTATGCGGAAGCCACACCTGCCGCATGTAAGTGCCCTTGCCTGCGGGGCGCAGAAAGGGGCAGACCGGACACGCGACCGGCCGCTGCGACTCAATCTGGGAATCGTAGGGCGAGTACTCTTGAACAGAGCCGATGAACGCCGAAAGTATCTGCATTCCTTGTGGACGGCTTCCGGAGTGCTGCTAACACGATAATGGAGCCGTCTCTTCTCCTTCTCAGGACAATCTCAGGCCGCCTGCGTCACGCTCGGACCGGAGCCGAAACAAAGCCCGCTCTGCCCGATCCCGACAGAAGGCACTGAGATCTCCAGGAAGAAGAACGAGAGGGGACAGCCGCGGTCCTCAGGTCGTACGCCAATGACTCAGATCCTGACACCAGACGAAACCCGAGACACGGTGCTCGCCCGGGTACGCGGAGCGGGTGCCTCCTGGTTCCTCCTGCTTGATGCGGCCCACGATGAGCGTATCTGGCCCAAGCTGTACCACTCCAACGTCCGTTACCAGTGCCTCTACGATGGCCAACTGGCCGACCAGTATGCCTCGGTGGCCCCCTACCTGGCGCAGATCGACACGGACAATCCAAGCCTGCTCCATTGGTACCTCGAGAACGGTTGGGGCGAGGCCTGGGGCTATCTACTCAGTTCACAGGCTCTTTTCGAGCAGATCCGGCGCCATCTCCGCAGGTTCCTCATGGTCAAAAACGAGGCCGGCGACGAGGTCTACTTCCGGTTCTACGACCCGCGAGTCCTGCGCGTCTTTCTGGCGTCGTGTGACGCTGGTGAACGCGCGCATTTCTACGGTCCCATCGAGTCTTTTGTTCTCGAAAACGCAGAGGGTAAGCTCGTCCGACTGCAGGCAGACGATCACGGCCTGGAGTCCGCATAGACGTCATTCCAGAAAGGACGTGTTGAATGGGCGCTACTCCCGAGGGTAAAATTCAGCAATGGCTCACGGCAGTCGGCAAGAGTGGACTCGTCAGCCCTCAGGTTCGCCAACGGGTCATCACGGCCGGCACGTTTATCGAGAACTCCGCCGGGGTGAAGGAGGCGTCATCTTGGCTGCAAGGCATCGATTTCTCAAAGTCAGTCGTGGTCTGTAACCACTTACCGGATAAGCTTTATGTACAGTTCGTAGGCAAGCACCTGGGAGCCTGGTTCACGGATACCGGAATGACGCCGGATCAGATTGGGCTGGCGAACCGACGTAATGGGCCAAGACTCTTCAGACCCGCGGGCAGCGTCGCGGCTTTGGAGTCAACCGCCAGCAGCATCAAGGATTGGTGGTCAGCAGGGCGCGCCCCCGACAGCGTTGTTCCCCGGGCAGGCCAGGATCGGTCCGGCGCCCCACGGAAAGGGCAGATGACCAGGGGAGGAGGTAAGCAGTACTTAGTCATCAACAAGTTCCAGATGCAGCAAGTATGATCTGCTGCCCGCCGACCACGGCCGTCATCCGTGGTTTGGGCACGTTCGCAGTGGTGCCAAACACGGTGGAGACAACATGTATTTTGGCGAGCGAACTCTCAGGGACGCACAGGGTGCCACGGTTGTTCAGAGTCGGCTCAGGTCGGCTTTGGGTAGACTCGACTTTGAGAGGTTCTTGTTCCCCAGCATCGAGGTCGGGTTCCTCGGCTGGCAGAGGTCACACCGTCATGGCAAAGGCACGGGGTTTGAGAGCCCGCATGCTACCCGCTATGCCCCTGAGGAAGTGAACCAGAAATTCCAGCGCTTGGGGCTGGAGCGCTACCTCAGAGAACTCGTGGAATCGAAACCAGACGACACGGAGCTCTGGCTCACAACGGTTACAGAAATTCACCACGGAACGCTCCGTTTGAAGAAAATAGAGTACCGCGTGGATGCCGCAAAGAATGGCTTCTCCCGCAGACTTTTCGAGGCACGAATCGAAGTGGCCGATCGACGGCTTCACCCCAGGGTAACACTCCAGGCCACACCTTTCCTCAGGGCGTTCTAGGACCATGAGTATCATTGTGGAAAGCCTCTGGAAGGCTATGCGTTGAGTGCGAAGCGACAGGGTTCCGAGGCAGCAAAGCAGGAGGTCACGATGATGAACACGCTGGAATTGTCGTCCGGGGTTGGCGCGGGTCAGCACAATAGCCGTCGCGATGTGGTCAAGGTCCAGACCGCCTTACTGAAGGCAGGTCTTGATGTCGGTGCGGCTGACGGCGTCTGTGGCCCGAGAGTAGAGAAGAGCATCAAGGCGTTTCAGAGCCGTATCGGGTTGACGCCCGATGGCACCATCCGGCCTGGTCGTCGCACCGATCAGGAACTCGCCAGGCGTGCTCAGACGTCGATCTGGGACACGCTGTCCCGCGTCGCTACGCAGGTGGGCCTGTTCTTCAGTGGTGGCGCGCGTGGCGTGAGCGGCCCGCAGCCTCGAATTGACGATCCGGAGGGCAAACTGCCTTTCGTCAAGGAGCGACTACAGGCGAAACTGCGGCAGTTCGCCAAGGCCTTTGGCGCGCCGGTCCGTGTGACCTCCGGCAAGCGCACCCCCGCGGAGCAGGCCAAGTTGATGGCCAACATGACGGAAGGGCAACTGAACATGTACGGCGGCGGGAAGCCTGACTACATCAAGAGGATCAAGGCACTCGGAGGCCCAGGCCAGAGGTCTGTCGAGAAGGTGGAGGCGATTCTGACGAAGGCCACGGGGATGGGCTATAAGGTCTCTGACCATCTTCAGGGCAAGGCCGTGGACGTGAGTCTGGCAGGCTGGTCAGATCAGCAGAAGGCCAGAGCCAAAGCGATTGCGGATGGACTGGGACTGCGCGCCCTGGATGAGAGCGGTCTCGGCATCTCCTGTTTCCATATCGGCTTGGGCTGATGGCGACTGGGAGGACGCTTCCTCCCGCCGCGCCCTACCGTCTGCTCATATCGTCTTTACGATGCCGCGGACGAGCGGATGAGTGTCCCGAAGGACCCGCGGACCGCGGCCGTGTTCGCAACCCTCCAGTCGCGCCAGCCGCACACACTAAAGGCTCGACTACATACCCGCGTCGCGACCGGCCTGCGCCCAGGAAGTCTCATCCAAGGGTTCAGGGTTCAGCGGCGCCCCCGGCTTGGAGGCCGGACATAGTCGAATGAGACTTGCCGCCGCGGTTCCTATTCCGATCCGGCCGGTACGCGCCGGATCGCCTGGAGGGCGGCCCTGTCGAAGACCGTGAGCCCGTCGAATCGGCGTGGCCGCCGCCGCGGCGGACGAAGGGCGGAATGGGAAGCCCCTGGTGTCCTACGAGGCGGCTGCAAGTCTCATACAAGCCCAGCCCCCGGCTGGGGCCGGACATACCAGAACGAGAACCGCGGTTGCCGTGTCGGCGATTCTGCCATTCGTCATTGGGCATTCGGCCTTCTGCGGTTCTCAGACAAGCAAACCCCTACGGAGCTGACTTGTGCCCAAGGGGCTGATCAGCCCTTGACAGGCTTCTGATGCGCTATAGAGTACAAGGCTTCGTGCGTATCGTCTTGAGGGGCAAAGGGAAGGGCACTTCGTCCCGGTTCGGTGTTGCTTTGAGCCCTTTGGGTTGGCGGTGTCCTATGAGTGTCTTGGTCGGATGTGTAACAGGTCTCTGGAGGTCCGCGATGCACGGTTTCGGAAGAGGCGAGCAGAGTCACCGGTCTTTCACCCTCATCGAGTTGCTGGTGGTGATTGCCATCATTGCCATTTTGGCGGCGATGCTGTTGCCGGCCTTGGCCAAGGCCAGGGAGAAGGCGCGCACCATCAGTTGCATGTCCAACCTCAAGCAGTTGGGGCTTGGCCAGGCGATGTACGCGGACGACAATAGCGAACTTCTCTTTGCCACCGCCCTGGGTACGACGACCTATGCGGGCATGTTCAAAGCGCAGGGGGAAGGCCAGTACTCGGCGCTGAGCGCCTGCTACCCCTACGTCAACAACGACCGCAGTGTCTACAAGTGCCCCAGCAGTTCGTCAACGGGCTATCTGCATTACGGTCAGGTGGTCGGCAACAGCTCCATCGGGAGCATGACGGACGCGAATATGCGCAAGGCCGGTGATATCGCGACGAAGTCCGTCAAGGGCGTCTCCGGGACGATCACCATCTGCGATGCCAGCAATGCACACATTTGGGACTGGAATCCCGACCTGACCGGCATCGGGTCGCTCTGGCTGCGGGTCAAGACGAATATCTGGCACAACAACGGCGTGAATGCGATCTTCCTGGATGGCCACGGCGAGTGGCGGAACTATTACGCCCTGAATACGCTTGACTTCGGCGGCGCCAATCCGGCCAATCCGGCACTACCCTGAAGCCGCACTGGAACCGCTCGTAAGGCGGTGCCTGACGCTAAGTAAAGCCAGGCGAGTGGGGCGGTTTCCGCCGGGTAGATGGGGAACTCCACCAGGCTGCGGCGGAGGGCCGCGCCGAGATCGTCTCGCGCTCGTCAGATGCCGCCGTGCTGGCGGATGAACTGGCGGCTGACGGCGAGGTCCTCCAGCGGCTCACGTAGGTGCGTATCGTGTTCGACGAAGATCCAACCGTCGTAACCGACCGCCCGTAACGCCGCCAGCACGGCGGCGTTACTGAAACCGGGCAGATTGCCGCCACCCAGCTCGCAGAACCGGCCGCGCTTGGGCCACTGGTCCAGGCCGACCTCGGGGGCGGTGACCAGCCAGTCTTTGACGTGCATCACGATCAGCCGGTCGGGGAAGCGGCGAATGATCTCGACCGGGTCGCCGCCCGCCGCCGCCAGGTGGCCGGTGTCGAAGACCAGGCCGGCCCCCGGACAGTGCTCCAGGAAGGCGAGCACCTCGTCCTGGTTCTGCACTCTCTGCCCCAGATGGTTGTGCAGCCCGACCCGCAGGCCCCACTTGCGGCAGAGGTCCACTTGCCGGTTGACGCGGCGGCAGAAGGCGGCGAAGTCCTCTCCGCGTCCAGAAGGCACGTCCGTCCAGACGTAGAGCCGGCCCAGGCCGGAACTCCACTGGATGGTAGCCTGGGGCTCGGGTCCGCGACAATAGCCAAAGTCCATCCCGAGGCGCCGGAAACACGCCGCCTTGTGCAGCGCGTCGGCCTCGGAGATAGCGGTCAGCCGCTCGATCCCGTCGTAGCCGATGCGCTGCAGTCCCTCCAGGCGGTCCGCCAGGTCGAAGGCAGCGCCATCCCAGACGTTCATGCCGTAGTCCGCTACACCGATCTTCATCTCGTGCTCCTTCTTCCGACTGGGTCATGCGGCCGCGGTCTTCGGGGCAGCGGCCACGGGCTTGTCCCCCAGCTGGAGGATCGACTTCTGCGGGCATTTCTCCACACAGATGCCGCAGCGGGTACACTTCGCGTAGTCCATGACGGCGAGGTTGTTGGTCACGGCAATGGCGGAGGTGGGGCAGTTTTTTTCGCAGACGCGGCAAGCGATGCAGGCGAGGCGGCAGGCTTCCTTGGCCTTCTTGCCCTGGTCGAGATTCTTGCAGGCGACCAGGACCGTTTGGTGCTTGGGCACCATGCTGATCAGCTTCAGGGGGCAAGCCGCGACGCACTTCTGGCAGGAGCGGCACTTGAGGCGGTCCACCTTGGCCAGTCCATCCTCGGATAGGCTGATGGCGTCAAAGGGACAGGCGCGCCGACAGCTTCCCCGTCCGAGGCAGCCGTGACGGCAGACCTTGTCGCCACCGAAGAGCAGGCTAGCGGCCTTGCAGTCGTCGAGGCCGACGTAGGTGTACTTCAGGCGGGCTGTCTTCCTGCCGGCCTGGCAGGCCACGAAAGCCACCAGCTCCGTCTGTGGCTCCAGCGAGATTCCCATGGCTGCCGCCATCTTGCTGGCCACGGCCGCCCCGCCCGCCAGGCAGCCCGTCGGCTCGGCGCCCTCCTGCAACAGACTCTCCGCAAACCCCAGGCAGCCGGCATGCCCGCAGGCGCCGCAGTTGGAGCCCGGCAAGATGGACATGAACAGTTCGAGCTTCGGGTCGCCCTTGACCGAGAGGAAGCGGTAACTGACCGAGAGGAGAATGGCAAACCCAGCCCCGAGCAGCCCCAGCACCAGGAAGGGCACGATAATGTCCAGCGTCGATATGCTCATAGCCCGAACAGTCCTTTGAAGCCGAGGAACGCCAGCGACATCAGGCTGGCGGTGATGAATGAAATTGGCTGCCCCTTGAACAGCTTCGGCACCGGGGCATGGTCGACGACCTCGCGGATGGCGGCAAACATCACGATCGCCGCGAAATAGCCACAGCCGACGCCGAGGGTGTAGACGAGGCTCTTCCAAAATCCGAGTTGGTAGTCGATGCAGAGAAAGGCAGCCGCCAGCACGGCACAGTTGACCACGATCAGCGGCAGGTAGATGCCCAGGGCCCGGTAGAGCGCCGGGAACATCCGGCGGATGAACATCTCCTCGAACTGGACAAAGGTCGCAATGGTGAGGATGAACGCGGCCGTGCGCAGGTAGATCAGGTGGAGCGGTTCGAGGACGAAGTGGTAGATGGGCCAGGATATTCCCGTGGCCATGACCATGACGAAGACGACCGCCGCACCCATGCCGATCGAGGTCTTGATGCTGTTACTGATCCCGAAGAAGGAGCAGAGCGCGATGAAGCGGATCAGCAAGATGTTGTTGACCACCATCGCGCTCACGAAGATCAGCAGGAAGTTCATGTCGTTCAATTGCATGTGGGCACTCCCTACGGGTCTCTAACGGCGGTAGAAGGTCAGCATGATCTTGCGGTGTCCCGCCAGCAGGAAGCCGATCAGCAGGAAGGCTCCCGGGGGCAGCACCATCAGCGTAAAGGGCTGGTAGGCAGCGGGCATGACCGGCGCCCCGAAGAGGGTGCCGTTGCCAATGAGCTCGCGGCTGGCGCCGATCAGGGTGATGATCAGGGTGAAACCGAGGCCCATGCCGATGCCGTCCATGAGCGAGGCGAGGACGCTGTTTTTGCTTGAGAACGCCTCGGCGCGCCCCATGACGATGCAGTTTACCACGATCAGCGGTACGAAGACCCCGAGGGAGCGGGAAAGGGCCGGGAAGTAGGCCTTGAGCGCGTAGTCCACGATGGTCACGAAGGTCGAGATTACGATAATGAACACGGGAATCCGGACCTGGCTGGGAACGACCTTGCGGATCAGCGAGACCACGACGTTCGAGCCCAGCATGACGAAACTGAAGGCCACGCCCATGCCCAGAGCGTCGCTGGCGCTGGTCGAACAAGCGAGGGCGGCGCAGAGC
>CAIZKT010000411.1:0-5919 GCA_903933565.1 uncultured Victivallales bacterium
GCCCGAAGTCCGCCGCGGCGGCCTCCGAGCGGAATGGGAAGCGCCTGGTGTCATACGATCTTGCGGCAAGTCTCATACAAGGGGGTCTTTGGTCATTCGACCCTCTGCGGTTCTCAGACAAGCGAACCCCTACGGAACTGACATGCGCCCGTGTAACCGGGGGGGAAAGCGGCAGTCAGAGAGGCGCGGTATAGTGTGCCGCTTAGAGTCTGAGGCGTACGACGGCGGTGACACGAGGGTGAGTAGGTATTCGTCGCAGGCCGATGGAGGGGTGACAAGCGTGAGTTCAGCAGTCGAGACGCGACAGCCGCCTGGCGACCCTGGTCAGTCTGAGGAACACTATCGGTTGATTGCCGAGAACTCCCTGGACGTGATCTGGACAGTAGACCTCGAGGGACGGGTCTCCTACGTCAGTCCGGCGGTGGAGAAACTGCGGGGCTACACGCCCGCAGAGGTTGTGGGGCTACCCTTTTCCGCGGTGATCTCGCCCTCGTCCTTCGGGGTTGTGCGTGAAAGCATGGAACGCATCCGCGCCCAGGCTGAGGGCAAGGAACCCGAGGCGCCGATCACGGCCGAGGTCGAACAGCCCCGCAAGGACGGTTCCACCGTGTGGACCGAAGTGCTGGTGCGGGTGATGCGTGACGATGAGGGGCGTCCGCTCGGGGTCTTGGGCGTGTCTCGGGACGTGACCAAACGCCACCTTGCCGAAGCGGCCCTGCGTCACAGCGAGGCAAGGCTTCGCAACATCTTCGACGTCGCGCCCATGGGCATCATCTTCGTGGACCACTGCGGCCGAATCCTGGATGCCAATCCGGCCCATACCCGCATCACCGGCTATTCGGCCGAGGAGCTGCGTCAGTTGCCGGACGCACTCAGCCAGTTACATCCTGATGAAAAAGCCGCGGCCCGGGCGCACTTTGCCTCGGTCGCCGACGGCGAGCAAGAGCGGACGGCGCCCAGTGTGTGGCGGCTCATCCGTGCGGACGGCAGTACGGTCTGGGTGCGCCATGTCGGCGTCGGCGTGCGCGCGGCCGATGGCCAACTTGACTATGGCGTGGCTATCGTTGAGGACATCACCCAGGCCAAGCTCATCGAGGAACGCCTGCGCCAAGCCCAGAAGATGGAAGCCGTCGGCCAGCTCGCCGGGGGCGTCGCCCACGACTTCAACAACGTGCTGCAGGTGATCATTGGCTACACCCGAGAAGTCTTGGCCGAGTTGACCACGCACGATCCGCATTACCAGCCCCTGACGCAGGTCGAAGGCGCGGCCAAACGCGCGGCGAGCCTGACTCGGCAACTTCTGGCCTTCGGCCGTCAGCAGGTGCTGCGACCGGAACCCCTGGACCTGCGCGAGGTGGTCCAGGGCGTGGTGCAGATGACGACCCGGCTGCTGAGAACCCAGATCGAGCTTGACTATCGGCCGGGGCCAGACGCCTGCCCGGTGCTGGCGGACCGCGGCCAGATGGAGCAGGTCGTGGTGAACTTGTGCCTGAACGCCCGCGATGCCATGCCGAACGGCGGCCGACTCACCGTCGCCACCGACGTCGTCGAATTGGACGATGAATACTGCCGCACCCACGGCTGTGCCCGCCGCGGCCCCTACGCCGCCATTCGGGTGATCGATACGGGTGTAGGTATGGACGCCACCACTCTGACCCACATCTTCGAGCCTTTCTTTACCACCAAGGAAGTCGGCCAGGGTACCGGCCTGGGGCTGTCCGTGGTGTTTGGCATCGTCAGCCAGCACGGCGGCACGGTTAGCGCCGTGAGCGAGCCGGGCCAAGGCAGTACCTTTACGGTGCTGATTCCGTCCACGCCGACCTTCTCGCCGACCACTAGTCCCACTCTGCCACCCACCCGCGTGCCGGGCGGCCGCGAGACCATCCTGCTCGCCGAAGACGAGGCGCTGCTCCGTGATCTGGCGCGGCGCGTGCTCCAGCAGGCCGGTTATACGGTCCTCATCGCCGCCAACGGCGAAGAGGCGGTACAGGTGGCCGAGCAGCACCGCGGCGGCATCGACCTGTTACTGCTGGACCTGGTCATGCCGCGCCGCGGCGGCCTGCAGGCCTACGAGGACATCTGCGTCGGGCACGGGGCTCTGCCGTGTGTCTTCGTCAGCGGCCGGCTGTATGACGCCTCTGGCCTCTCCCCGGTCTTGGGCCCTGGGGTTGCCCTGCTGTCCAAACCCTACGAACGCAATGAACTCCTCCTGCTCGTCCGGCAGACTCTGGATGCCCGAGCTCAGCGCGCCGCGGGGGAGCCCGACACACACCGCGCCGCGACTCCAACCCAGCAGCCACAACCATGAGAGCCTCAACGACAAACGGCGGCGCGCGAAACCCCATGGAGGCAGGCGGCCGTTTTTCGGTGGTTCACGACGATGAGCACGTCGTGGTCGTTGAGAAGAGTACCGGCGTGCTCACCGTACCCACCCCGCGCGGCGAGACGAACACCCTGGTGCAATTGCTGCGACGGCACCTCGGTCGCGGTCGGCGCTTTCCGCCCCGGCTCGAGATCGTGCATCGACTCGACCGCGAGGTCTCCGGGCTGCTGGTGTTTGCGAAGTCCGTCGCGGCTGCGACCACGCTGCGGGCGGACTTCGCCGCACACCGGCCGGAACGGGAGTACATCGCCCTGGTGGCAGGGGCACTGCCGGCAGACAAGGGCACCTTCGCGAGCCGACTGGTCACCGGCAAGAGCCTGCAGCGTTACTCGACCGACGACCCGACTAGGGGCGAAGCGGCAGTGACCCACTATCAGGTCGAACGTCGCCTGGCCGGGGCGACCCTGGTACGGGTACGGCTCGAAACGGGCCGCCGTAACCAGATCCGTGTACACTTCGCCGAGGCTGGTCATCCCATCCTCGGAGAAGACCGCTACCACCCCGAACAGGCCAGGCACCCACGCTGGCGCGCTCGACGCTTGGCGCTCCATGCCAGGCTGCTGGGCTTTGCCCATCCGCTGAGCGGGCAGCCGCTGCGTTTCGAGTCGCCGCTGCCGATGGAATTCGTGCGTTTCCTGCGCGACGCCGGAGAGCCACGTGCGGCCCCCGCACGGCCGCGGCCGTTGCCCCCGGAGCCGCCGCCGAGACCGCGCCAGCCGCTCCGGCCCGGCGCCAGGCCAGGCCGAAAGGGCCGACGCACCTGAGGGTGCCTTCAGTTCATCTCGAAGCCGCCATCGACATTCAGCGTCTGGCCGGTGATGTAGTCGGCATCCGCGGAGCACAGGAAGGCCACCGCGGCGGCCATGTCCGCGGGGGTGCCGGCCCGGCGCAGCGGAATGCGGTCCACGAACTCCTGCATCGACTTGCCGGGCGGCAGCCCCAGGATGCGGCTCTTCTCGCGGTCATTCTGCTCCCACATGGCCGTCGGTACGACGCTGGGAGAGATGGCGTTGACGTTGAGAAAGGGCGCAAAGGCCAGCGCCGCCGACTGCGTGATGCTGATCACCGCCGCCTTGCTGGCCGCGTAGTGGACCTGCAGCGCCCGGCCGCGGCGCCCCGAAATCGAGGAGAAGTTCACGATTTTGCCAAAACTGTGGTCGCAGCACCCGGCGGCACGCAGCTCCGCCGGAATCTGCGCGAGCATCTGCCCAGCCGCCGCCTGAATCAGAAATACCAGGCTCTTCTGATTCACGTCCGTGATGCGGTCCCAGTCCTCTTCGGTCACCTCCAGGAACGGCTTCGCCTGCAGGATGCCGGCCACATTCACCAGGATATCCAGGCGGCCGAATTCGGCCACCGTCCGCGCCACCAGCGCCGGCAGGTCGGCGACGCAGGCCAGATCGATGGCGTAGGCCAGAGCCTCGCCACCGGCAGCGCGAATCTCCCGTGCCGTCGCCTCCGCCAGATCCGTGGCTCGATCGGCCACCACCACCCGGACCCCCTCGCTCGCCAGACGCAGGGCGACGCCCTTGCCAATGCCCTGGGCAGCCCCCGTGACCACCGCCACCCGTCCATCCTGTCGTGGCAACCCCATTAGCGTTCTCCATACAAGTCTGCGGCCACCTCGAGCAGCAGCCGGGTGACACCTGCGTCATAAGCCCGGCCGACATTGGCCGGCAGGGTGTAGAAACGCTCACGATTCAAGAAGCCATTCTCCGGCGAGCGCCGTCCCACCGTAGCAAAGCAGAACTGGTGAAAGACCGGGTGCCGTGGCGAGGGCGCCGCCGTGGCGGACTCCGCCACCAGGCGCGCCGCCAGGGGCGAACCCGCCGCCGCCTCGCGCCGGGCATAGGCCAGCGTGTCCTCCCACCAGAAGCGGAACACCGCCGGCGCCTCGGCCTGCAGCACCTCGGCGAACAACCCCTGCAGCGAGGGCGAGATCTTGAAATGCACATCCCCCGCCGTCGCCTGCCCCACAACCCGCCGCGTCGCCGAGCTCAGATCGTCGCCCGAATGGCAGTCCAGCATCAGCCCCGCGTGTCGCAACTGTCGCCGCAGTCCCTGCGTGCGTTGCCGCAGCCCGTCAAGTCCGTCGGGAAGGCGGTAGTCGGTGCCCTTCTCGACCCCCAGGTTCGGCGCCACATGCGTCACCGGCAAGCCGCGGCGCCGAATCTCGCCCAGCAGGAACGCGGTCTCGTCCGCCGTCGTCAACACCTCCGCCACCGGGATCCCGGCAGGGACTTCGTCGATGCTCAACTCGAGGTCGAAAGGCAGGTCGCCACGGCGGCCCCGCACGTGCGCCGCCAGCGCCTCGACCGCGTCCAGCGCCCGCCCGAACTTCGCCGCGCCCCGGCCGATGCTCTCGGGCGTTAGCGCGGCCTCGGCGCCCCTGGCTTCACCGTGCCAGGCCAGGAGTTCCCGGCGCTGCGCCGCGGTCGGCACCACCGCTGCAAACCGCGCCTCGGCATCGGCCGCGCCAACCGTGCGCCCCGCCTCATAATCGAGCACATCCGAGACGTCCAGGGTGAAGAAGGTGAAGTGGCGCGCCGCATCGACCACCGCTTTGGCCCGCTCCAGCCCGTCCGCTGTCCGTTTCACCATAATGTGATCGGCATCAGCCCCATAGCGGACCGGGCGACCGGCCCAGAGCGCCGAGAGCACGCCGGCCAGCCAGAGCCCTTCGAAGGTGCTGCCGGTGTGCCCCTCTTCCAGACGGCCGAAACCGAATAGATAGTTCACCCGCGGCGCCGCGCCGGAGAGCAGGTCGCCGAGCAAGTTCAGCTCGCGCACGGAGTTCTGGATGGCATTGGCGGCAAAGCGGCCACGCTGCATGGCCTCCCAGAGGCCGGGCCAGACGTTGGTGGACATGCGTGTGCCAATCCCCAGTCGAGGCACCGCCCCCAACGCCACCGGACCGCACTCCGGGGCGATCTCACGCACAAAGGCAGCCACGCCGTCGGCGTCAGCCGCCAGCGCGTCCAGGGTCCAGCCGTCCGCCAGGGGCCGACTGCACACGGGCAGCGGCAGACCCGCGGCCGCCGCGGCGCGCCGAAACAGCAACAGCACCTGCTGGCCGTCATCGAGCCGTGCCACTACCCAGACAGAAGCCGCGGCGCGCCGACCCACGCCGAAGCAGAACGGCGCCAACCCCTCCGGCTGTGCCCCCCCCTCGGCGAGGCCGCGAACCCGCTCCCAGGCCGCCACCGGCAAGGCCGCCACCGCGGCCGCTACCACCTCCGGCTCCCAGGTGGCGGTGTCCAGTACTGCCGGGTTCCTGGCCGGGTCGATCTGCAGACGGCCGTAATGGCGTAAGGACATCGGATTCTTGGTCCTGGGTTCTGGGTTCAACCGGATATACCGAAATGAGACCTGCGGTTTTCGTGCAGTTCTCCTTACGAGCGCGTCACTATAGGACCGCAGGCCCACCCCTGCAACGCACCTCAGTTCCCTGGCGGTCAGGTCCGGCACCTACTGGGGATCCTGCTTGTATGAGACTTGCCGCAACCTCCTATGACACCAGGCGCTTCCCATTCCGC
>CAIZKT010000412.1:0-1958 GCA_903933565.1 uncultured Victivallales bacterium
TCAGGAAGTCCAGACCACGGGCCAGTCCTGGCAGCTTTATCGCCGGCCTTCAGCCTGCAATCCGCGGGGGGGGGCCGGTACCCAGGGCGCTGCCCTGGGCTGAAGGATTGTGCCCCTTCGGGGCGGCCAGCAAACCTAGGCTCACTGGCGCCTGGGCGCCTGGGGCGGTTCGCCCTCCCGGGGACCGTTCTCATTGGCCGCGGTCACGGTTTCAGAGTGGGGGAACGGTTCCCAGCGCGGCCGCCGGCGGCAGCCAGCGCTCCAGGACTTCAACCAACGCCTGCGGTGACACGGGTTTGGCGATATGGTCATTCATGCCCGCCGCGAGGTAGCGCTCGCGGTCGCCCTGCATGGCGTTGGCCGTCAAGGCGATGACGGGGATGCGGGAATTGAGGACGGCGGAGTCGGGCCGGCGGATCTGGCAGGTGGCCTCGAGCCCGTCCATTTCAGGCATCTGGATGTCCGTCAACACCAGGGTATAGGGCACGGATTTGAGGGCCTTGAGCGCTTCGGCGCCGTTGGCGACCGCGTCCGCGGCCAGTCCCATCTTCTTGAGTATGCCGAGGATGACGAGCTGGTTGACGATGTTGTCCTCCGCCACCAGGATCTGTGCTTGACGGTCGGGAAGCGGTTCATGATCCCAGGAGCCGTGTGCCGCGTGACCATGGGCGCGGGCGACGCCCCGTGACGCTCCTGCAGCGCCAGGGAGAGCATGGCCCGCAGGTCCTCGTGCCGGATGGGTTTGGTGGCAGAGGCGGCGAAGCCGAGCTCCTGGAAGCGGCGGGTGTCGCCGTGCAGGCCCAGGGAGGTCAGCAGCACCCTCCGGGTGTCGGCCAAGCGCGGGTCGGCCCGGATGGCTCGGCCCAGGGTCTCGCCGTCCATCCCCGGCATCTGCTGGTCGATCAGCGCCAGGCGGAAGGGGTCGTGCTGCGCCAGCGCCTGGGTGAGCGCCTGGAGCGCGCTGGGGCCGTCGGGTACGGCGACTGGGCGCAGTCCCCAGGCGGCCAGGCGCGGGGTCAGGAGCTCGCGAGCGGTGGCGCTATCGTCAACGAGCAGGGTGCGTACGCCCCGCAGGTCCGCGGCGGGACGGTCTGCCGCCGGGGCTTCCCCGGCCTGCCGACTGAGGCGCACGGTGAACCAGAACTCGGAGCCCTGGCCCTCGACACTCTCCACCCCGATCTGGCCGCCCATCAGTTCGGCCAGTTGTTTGGAGATCGCCAGGCCGAGGCCGCTGCCGCCGTACTGCCGAGTGATCGAGGCATCCACCTGGGTGAACTTGCCGAAGATCAGCCCGAGCTTGTCGGCCGGGATGCCGATACCCGTATCGCGCACCGCGAAGCGCAGGAGAACGTCGCTCCCTGCCTCTTCTATCAGGGAGGCGCGGATCGCCACCTCGCCGGCAGAGGTGAACTTGACGGCGTTACCCGCCAGGTTGTTGAGGATCTGGCGCAGGCGGCCCGGATCGCCGCGCAGCCGCGTGGGGACCGCGGGGTCGACGCCGCAGAATAGCTCCAGGCCCTTATCGTGGGCCCGTAGCGCCAGGGTGGTGGCCAGGTCGTCCAACAGGCTCAAGAGCTCGAAGTCCAGAGTCTCCAGGTCGAGTTTGCCCGCCTCAATCTTCGAGAAGTCGAGGATATCGTTGATCAGCCCGAGCAGCGCTTCTCCGCTGCTGCGTACCGCCTCGGCGTAACGGCGCTGCTCAGGGTCGAGGGGGGTGTCCAGCAGCAATCCGGTCATGCCGATGACCCCGTTCAGCGGGGTCCTGATCTCGTGGCTCATATTGGCCAGGAACTCGCCCTTGGCCGCAGTCGCCGACTCGGCGCGGGACGCCAGATCGTGGGCGTGCGCGGTGGCCTCGGCGAGCCTCCGGTTGGTCTCCTGGAGTTCCGCCTCGGCTCGCTGCCGCGCCGTGATGTCGCGGAGGATCGCGGCGGCATGCCAACCGTCCTGCTGCAGGA
>CAIZKT010000413.1:0-4209 GCA_903933565.1 uncultured Victivallales bacterium
CGCAAGGCGTCCAGCTTGCGCAGGAAGGCGGCCAGTTCCGGACTCTCCTGGAAGACGGCGTAGCTCTTGGCGGCCTGCTCGTCGCCCTCGGCCCGGATGCGCTTGGACTCGGCCTGCGCCTTCGCCACCGTGTCACTGGCCTCGCGGTCCGCTTCGGCCTTGATGCGTTGCGCCTCGCGCGACCCGATCGAAAGGTACTCCTGGGCCCGCTTCTCACGCTCGGCCCGCATGCGGGCAAACACCTTCTGCGTGACCTGCTCCGGGAAGCCGATGTGCTTGAAGCCGATATCGACGATCTCGATGCCGTAGTCCAGCGCCCGCGGCTGGGCCATGGCCAGGATGGCCTTCTCGATGTCGGCCAGGCGGGCCTTGGCTGTGTCGGTGTTGACGATCTCGGCCAGCGCGTGCTGCGGCAAGACGTTGTTGCGGGAACTGCGCACCAGGGCATCGAGTTCCGAGGAGTAGTCCGTACCGGGCGGGAAGCTCTTGAAGAACAGGGCCGGATCGGCGACGCGCCAGAGGACGTAGGTGGAGACCACGATCTGGTTGTTGTCGCTGGTGGTGATCTGCTCGGTCCGCCCCTTCTTCAACTCATAGGTCTGCAGGCGCTTGTCCGTGCGCCAGACGTCCTCGACAAACGGCCACTTCCAATGCAAACCGGCCTCGTACACCCGCACTTTGCCGGAGCCGTCCGTCTTGGCCTTGCCCAGGCGCTTGACCAGGGCAATCTCCGTCTCGCGCACCTGGAAGGTCACCAGGCCCGCCACGAAGATCCCGACCACGACGGCCGCCAGAACCACGACCGGCCAATGCTGCATCAGCGAACGCTTTTCATTCATAGCTGGGGTAGTCCTCCCGCCCGGGGCTCGGGCCTGGATGGTCACTCTTCTTTGCCTACCTTCTCGACGTCCAGGTCAAGCAGATCCGGGCGCATCTTCTCCTGCAGGTCAAGGATGAACACCTCGCTGCCCTGCGTCGTGGCAACCACGTACTTGCGGGTGGCAGCGCCCTCGTTCTCCAGCACGTCCAGGTAGCTGTTCAGCACGAACATGCTGGGACAGGCCCGGTAGGCGAGCAACTGCTTGAGAAAACGCTCTGACTCAGCCTGCGCCACCGCGCCCCGTTCCTGCCGGTAGGCTTCGGCCCCGCTGACCAGGGCGATCTGTTGACCTTCCGCCTTCGGCTTGAGCTGGGTCGCATAGGCTTCCATCTCCAGGACGCGCTGGTGCATCTCCTCCGAGGCGCCGACCACCTCGTTGAAGGACGCACCTACCTCCAGCGGCGGGTGCAGCGTCTGCAGCCCGACGAAGGCGATCCGGATGCCCAGCTCGTGGGCGTCCGCGGAGGCCTGAATGCGTCGTTGCAGGACATCGGCGCCGGCCGCCCGACCGGCGCCAAGGATGCGGTTGAAGTCCGAACGCGCCAGGAAGTGCACCACCTCGCGGGTGGCGAGGGCCTTCAACTCCGTGCGGGCATTGGCATGCCGGTAGGCAAAGTCGTAGAGGTTGCTAACGCGGAAGTACACCGGGATCTCGGCGGCGAGCATGGAGACCGCCAGCGCGGCGCCACCGTCCGGCTTCACCTCGCCGGGCGGGGGCTCGTTGGCGACGCTGAACATGAGCCCATTCCCGTGCTCGCCGCTGCTCCAGAGGATGGTCTCGGAATGGAGGGCTTTGTCCTTCTGCGGACCCGCCGTCTTGGGTTTCCGGTGACCGTGCCCGTCATCGTCGAGTGCTTCGGTGGCGGGTTCGGGTGACACGGCATCGGCACCGCCGAGGATGACCTCCTGGAGCTGCTCGACCGGGAACACCAGGATCCGGGCCAGCGGCCAGGGCAGCTTCACGTACAGGCCCGGCAGCAGGACCCGCGGCGCGCCGGACGAGTCCGTCAGCACCCGCCCCAGGCGCTCCGGGATACCGTTCTCGTAGGGGTTGACCGTCACCATACAGGTCAGCAGCCACAGCAGCAGGACCATACACACCGCGAACGGCGCAACCGTGCGCTCCAGAAAGCGGTAGAACCAGACCTCCGAGACCTGAAAGCCGAACTGGTAGTCCAAGGAGGTGGCCACATTGCGCGCCACCCCGCCGGGCTCGGTGAACAGGGCCAGGATCCGGCTCTCGGGCAGCGGCCGTTCGCTCTCACCCGGCATGCGCGGACGGTAGAAATCGATCACGAAACTGAGGACGAACTCGACCCCCAGGGCAAGGAGCAGCCCGGTCGACACCAACGCACAGCGGTGGTCCACCACCAACACCCATTTCTGGAAATGCTCGCACAGCATCACGCCGCCGCTAAGCACGAACAGTCCGCCGGCCAGGAACATCCAGGCACCCGGCGGCCGCAGCCAACGGCACCCCGGTTCGCGCGAGACGCCGATGAAGTAACTGCCGCAGATGGCGGAAAACAGCCCCAGGATCATGCTCAGGGTCGTCATGGCCAGCGGCTGGCGCGCCACCGGGAAGGCCGGCTGCTGCCCCCAGGCGCGCCACAGCAGCGTGCCGGTGACCAGGATCGCCAGGCCCAGGACGATGGTGAAGAACGGCACGAAGTACTTGGCGAACTGCTCGTTGGCCCGGGTGGCCAGCCGTACCGCTTCGTCGGCATCCTCGAACAGCTCGGTGCTGGCGTGGCTGCGCCGGTAGTCCGCGACCTGCTCCTGCTCGACCGCCTGGCGCCGCGCGAAGCCGGCCCGGGCCGCGGCCAGCAGCGCGAGCAATGCCACCACTCCGGCCGCCAGGTAAGCCGGCACCATAGCGGTGCCGTTCGCTGCCTTCGAAAGCAGGATGCCCAGGGCCAGCGTCGCCAGGCCGATGCCTGCGGCCACATAGCCGAGGAGCACGGGTCGTTTCGAGGTGTCCGTCATCCGCCGACTGCCTCCTGTCTGACCGAGGCTCTTGCAGAACCTCTGCAAGAGCCGGGTTTCAGGTGTCGGGTTTCAGTGTTCAGGAACGCCATCCAACTGAAACCTGAACACCGAACACGCCACGTGCAGAAGAGGTTCTGCAAGTGGCTCTGACCATCAGTGGTCGCAGACGTTGTCGCCGGTCTTGAGGGTACCCTCAAGATAGGCGTGGACCAGAGCTTCGGGCGCCTCGGCGGGCGCCCCAACCACGACCTTGATGCCGCTCTCGGCGAAGAGGACTTGGGCACGCTGGCCCATACCGCCGGCGATGATCACCTGGGCGCCGCGTTCGGCGAGCCAGCGCGGCAGGAGTCCGGGCTGGTGCTCCGGGGCGGCCAGAGTCTCCTGTTTCAGGATCGCCTTGGTCTGGGGATCGACATCAATCACGGCGAACGCCTCGCAATGGCCGAAGTGCATCGTCAGTCGGCCATTGGCCACGGGGATCACGATTCGCATGGTCTTCTCCTTGGGTGGGTTGTCCGCTTGGGGTGCTTGCTCTGGCGCGGTCGCTTCGTCGCACTCTGCCAACGCCAGGATGGGGGCGACGACACGGCCGAAGGCCTTGGCCGTCACCGTGCTGCTGTGGTGAGCCATGAACGGTGTGCCGGCATCGCAGGCCACGCCGACGGCCGGGTCGATAGGGATGCGGCCCAGGAAGGGCACTCCCATCTCGGTCGCCAGGCGCTCCCCGCCGCCCGTCTTGAAGATGTCGGTGACCTCGCCGCACTTGGGGCAGACGAAACCGCTCATGTTCTCGATGACGCCGAGCACGGGCAGGCTCAGTTGCCGGCAGAAGCTGATGGAACGGCGCACGTCGGCGGTGGCGACGTCCTGCGGGGTGGTGACGATGACCGCGCCGTCGGCATCCTCGATGAGCTGGCACACCGACAGCGGCTCGTCGCCAGTGCCGGGGGGCGAATCGATGATCAGGTAATCCAGGTCGCCCCACTCCACGTCTTTGAGAAACTGCTTGATGACGCCCATCTTCATGGGGCCGCGCCAGATCACCGCGTCGTTGCGGTGCTGGAGCAGGAAACCGATGGACATGACCTTCATTCCCGCCGCATCGACGGGCTGGACGACGCCATCGGTGACCTGCACGCCGGCGTCCTCGAGCCGCAACATGGTCGGGATGCTCGGACAGTGGATACCCACATCGAGCAGGCCGACGCGCCTCCCGGCCAGCGCCAGCGTGACCGCGAGGTTGACCGCCACCGTGCTCTTGCCGACCCCGCCTTTGCCGGACATGACGAGGATCTTGTGCCAGATCCTCTGCAGGCGGTCATGCAGTTGCTGTTGCTCCA
>CAIZKT010000414.1:0-20684 GCA_903933565.1 uncultured Victivallales bacterium
AATGGGAAGCGCTTTGGGTCATACGAGGTTGCTGCAAGTCTCCTACAAGCAAACCCCTACGGAGCTGACTTGCGCCCGTCCACTTATCCCTCCCCGTCCGTCGCGATTGGCCTTAGCCACCATCCGGAGTATGTTGTGAACACCTGTTCACATAGGGAGACGACATGGCCACGTCGAAGCGCAGTACGGAAGTGCGTCAGGGCGAGATTGTCCGGGCCGCCCTGGAGCTCATTGGGAGCCGCGGCCTGGAAGGGCTGCGGGTGGCCGCGGTGGCCCGCAAGGTCGGGCTGGTGCCCTCCGCCATCTACCGCCATTACCGCAGCAAGGACGAGGTGTTGGACGCCATTCTGGAGTACATCCAGGCTCGTTTACGCGCGAATGTGCGGGCTGTTTCGCTCGTGGAGGCCGAGGCGTTGGCGCGACTCAGGGCGCTGCTGACGCATCACGTCAACCTCATCCGGGAGAGCGCAGCCATTCCGATGGTGGTTTTTTCGGGGGAGGTATGTGCGGGCAGTCCACGCCGCCGGGAGCAACTGCTCGGGATCATCGAGTCCTATCTGGCGGACGTCGCGATTCTGGTCGAACAGGGCCAGCGCGAAGGGAGCGTCCGGCCGGAGTTGGAGCCTGGTGCGGTGGCGATGCTCTTCCTTGGGTTGATCCAGCCGTCGGCGCTGGTCTGGCATCTCAGCGTCGGCAGGTTCGACGTCTCACGGCAGGCCGAAGCCGCCTGGCCGCTGTTCTGCCGGGCCATCCAAACTCAGCCGCTGGAAGGGGCCATCTGACCTCGGTTTGGGCGCGGTGACAAGCACGGCGGCGGTCGTGCGACCGAGACGGAACACTCAGAGAAGGACGGTGAACGGATGAGACGGGGCATGACTCGACGACGTGTGGCTGGGATCTCGGGGAAGCTCACGGCGCTGGCCTTGGCCGCTGGCGCCGTGGTCTACTTCGTGCGCTTCAGACCTGTAGTCGTGACCGCGTTCACCGTGGATACGGCCACGGTGGAGGCGGAAGTGCTGGGTACCGGGACCCTGGAGGCACGGACCAGGACCACGGTCAGCACCAAGGTCGCCGGCAGGATCGCGACGCTCCTCGTGGACCAGAACGACAGCGTCTCCGCAGGTCAGCTACTGGCGACCCTTGAGGACGGCGAACTGCGGCAGCAGGTGGAGATGGCAGTCGCCACGCTGGAAGCGACCAAGGCCGCTCTGAACCGGGCCCAGGCTGATATTGCACGGGCTGAGGCGGTCCTGGCCCAGGCGAGGTTGGACCAGGAGCGGACCCGACTGCTGTTTGAGAAGAAGGTAGCGACGGCGGACGAACAGGACAAGAGTCGCGAGCGGCTCGACATCGCGGTGGCGGAGAGGGACCGGGCCAAGGCTGCAAAGACCGAGATCGAGTACCAGGTCGCAGCCGCCGCCCAGACCCTGAAGTATCATCAGGAACGCCTCGCCGACACCCGACTGCTCAGTCCCTTTGGCAACGGTCTGGTCGTCGCCCGCTACCGTGAGGTCGGCGAGGTCGTGGTACCCGGCACGAGTGTCATGGACCTCGTGTGCTTGAATGAGGTGTGGGTCTCGGCCTGGGTAGACGAGTCAGCCATTGCCACGCTGGCCGTGGGCCAGCCCACTCGGGTGGTCTTCCGTGCAGAGCCAGAGCGCTCGTACCCCGGTCAGGTCAAGCGCCTGGCCAAACAGACGGACCGCGAGACACGCGAGTTCCTGGTGGATGTGCAGGTGAATGAACTGCCAACGAACTGGTCCATCGGCCAGCGGGCCGAGGTGCTGATCCAGACCGCGACGAGGCCGGGCACGCTGGCTATTCCGCCGCGGTTGCTCGTCTGGAGAGACGGTCGCCCCTGCGTGTATGTGCGTGAGGCGGGTCGGGCGCGGTTGCGGGAGGTCGCGCTGGGACTGCGGGGACGGGACCAGGTCGAGATCACCCGCGGCCTGCGACGTGGGGAGGTCGTTATCCTGGCGCAGACTGGCGCTGGCCGCACCCTGCGCGACGGGGGGTTCGTCAAACCATGAACCTGGCTCTCAAAGACATCCGGCACAGTTTCGGGCGGTTTGCTCTGACCGCGGTCGGCATCGGGCTCTTGCTCATGGTCGTCATGGGCATGGGCGGCATTTACCGGGGGCTGGTGGAGGACGCTACGCTTCTGGTCGACCGCATTGGCGCCCAGCTCTGGGTGGTCCAAAAAGATACGCGCGGCCCCTTCGCCGAGCCGTCGCGGCTGCCGGCCACCACGGAGGATCGCCTGCGCTCGGTGCCGGGGGTGGCGTCGGCCTGCAATTTCGTGTCCCACACCCTCCAGCGGGAATATGAAGGGAAGCCTCTGAGAATGACCATCCAGGGCCTGGCCTGGCCGCAGGACCGTGGCCTGTGGCTGCCGCTGGTCGCGGGACGAGCGCTCGAACAGGCCCACTTTGAAATGGTGGCGGACCTGTCGGTGGGCCTTTCCCTGGGACAGCGGGTTGGCCTGGGCAGGGACTCCTACACGGTGGTCGGGATCACCCGGAACATGGTGTCGTCTGGGGGCGATGGCCTGGCGTTCACGACCCTGGCAGATTCTCAGGCTATTCAGTACGCGGTGTCCGGGGAGGCGACCCGACTGGAGCGCGAGGCCCGCAGCGGCAGGGTTCAGGCCGTCGACCTGGGGAAGACCAGGCCAGACCTTCTCAGCCGCGCCGCGGGTCTTTCTGCCGGGATTCCCGTCCTAGGTCCGGCGCCCGTCAGCGCGGTGCTGGTCCGACTCTCGCCCGGGGTGGATCCCGACCAAGTGGGCCGCACCCTCGCCTCCTGGCCCGAGGTCTCCGTATACAGCCAGAAACAGCAGCGGGAGCTGCTACTCAAGGGCAGCGTGGACCGTTCCCGTCGGCAGATCGGCCTGTTCCGCACGCTGCTGATCATTGTCTCCACCATCATCATGGCCTTGATCCTCTACACGCTGACCCTCGACAAGATCCACGACATCGCCGTCCTGAAGCTGATGGGGGCACGGAACGGGATCATCTTCGGGTTGATCCTCCAGCAGGCGCTCCTGCTCGGCGCCATCGGGTACGTGATCGCCTACGCGGTTGGGCTTTTTGTGTTCCCCCGGTTTCCTCGACGAGTGATCGTGGTGGAGGCGGACCTCTACATGCTGGCGGGGGTGGTGGTCGGGATTTCCGTCCTGGCTAGTGCGTTGGGCATCTGGCGGGCCATGCAGGTGCAGCCGAATGAGGTGCTTTCCTGATGGTGCAGACAACCGACAACTTGGCCGTGGAGGCTACCGGCCTGACCAAGGTGTACGGCAGTGGGAACACCGAGGTCCAGGCCTTGCGCGGGGTGGACCTGTCGCTCGCGCGCGGCGAAGTCATTGCCCTCTTGGGTCCCAGCGGGGCGGGAAAAAGTACTCTGCTGGGGATCATCGGCCTGGTCACCCCACCCACGGCCGGCCGGATCACGATGGCCGGCAAGCCGGTCGTCCAGGATGGCCGGTTCGTCGTCGACGTCAGGGCCTTTCGGCGCCAGCACATGGGCTTCATCTTCCAGAAAGCCAATCTCATACCGTTCCTCACCGCCGCCGAGAACGTCCAGATTGCGCTGGAGATCAACGATCAATCACCCCGGGTGGCCAGGCAGCGCGCGCTGGACCTGCTGGACTACCTTGGCGTGGCGGACCGCGCAGAACACTATCCCTCTCAGCTCTCCGGCGGCCAGCAGCAGCGCGTGGCGGTCGCCAGGTCGCTGGCCAACCTACCGAACCTGATCCTGGCTGACGAACCGACCGCGGCGCTGGACAGCGTTCGGGGCCGACAGGTCATGGAACTCTTCCGCAAGGTGGCCCATGAGCAACAGACAGGCGTGATTGTGGTCACTCACGACCACCGGGCGTTGGACGTATTTGACCGTACCCTGGCGATGGAAGATGGCCTGTTGTCAGCCGCCGCCGGGTAGCATGGCATGACGGGCTGGACGGTTGCCTGGCTTGTATGAGACCGTGGCAGCCAGGGACCGTTGACAGGCCAAGCGTGCGGCGCGATATTGCAAAATTGAGCGAAGCGCGGGATACGGCTCCAAGCGACCGTCGGCGGGGGGACCCCACGGCGGCATTCGCAGGGGCGCACAACGTCGGAGAGAAACCCATGCAACACGTGCTGATTCCGACCAAGCTGGACTCCATCGCCCGTGAACTGCTGACGCCGAAAGGCTTCACCGTGGTTCAGGATGCGGACACAGCCCTGATGGACCTGGTGCAGCGCTACCCGGAGACCGAGGCGCTGATCGTGCGCAGCGAGGAGGTGACGGCAGCGGTCATCGAGGCGTTGCCGAAGTTGAAGGTCGTGATCCGGGCCGGCGCCGGCTACGATACCATTGATACGAAGTACGCGCGGCGGCGCGGGGTGGACGTGATGAACACGCCCGGGGCCAATGCCAACGGGGTGGCCGAGGAAGTCTTCGCCCTGGCCCTGGCGTACTACCGGCATGTGGTGCCGGGTGACGTGACGACACGGGCGGGCAAGTGGGAGAAGAAGAAGTTCATGGGCCGGGAGCTGCACCGCAAGACGCTGGGCCTGGTGGGCCTGGGCAACATCGGGCAGCTGGTCGCCAAGCGCAGCTCCGGCTTCGAGATGCGTTTGCTGGCTTTCGACCCCGTGGTCAGCGCCAACAAGGCCGAGGATCTGGGGGTGAAGTTGGTCGATCTCGAAACCCTGTTCGCCGAGTCCGACATCGTTACCTTGCACGTCCCGGAGAACAACGAGACCCGCGGTATGGTCAACAGCAAACTGCTGGCGCGGATGAAGAAGGGGGCAGTGCTGATCAACTGCGCGCGCTCCGGCATCATCAACGAAGCGGACCTGCGGGCCGCCAAGAAAGACAAGAACCTGGGCTTCTGCAATGACGTATACGAGGCGGATGAGGCCGGTCCGAAGAGCGTGGCAGACATTGCCGATGTGATGTTGCCGCATCTTGGGGCGAACACGCTCGAAGCGAATTTGACCGCCGCCCGCCGCGCCGCCGAGCAACTCATCGCCTATGTCGAGAAGGGGGTCACCACCTACGTGGTCAACAAGGGGGTGCCAGACGGTCTGGACGAGGATTACCAGCAACTGGCCTACTACGTCGCCCTGGTGGCTCGCAGCTACCTGGGCTGCGGGCGGCCGGTGCATCAGATCAAGTGCAGCTTCTACGGCACTCTTGGGCCGTTCGCCAAGTGGTTCCTGCCGCCGATCTGCGCCGCTCTCTCGCCCGAGTTTGACCCCCTGCAGGATCCCGAGGAAGCCCGCATGTTTCTGGCGGACCGTGGCATCGAGATCGAGATCCGCGACGCGGACGAGTGCAAGCACTACGACAACAGCATGACCATCGACCTGGCCGAAGGCGGCAACGCCATCGGCCGAGTCAGCGTGCGCGGCACCATCGCCGAAGGCAATATCATGATCTCTCGGATCAACGACTTCGACCGGCTGTACTTCGTGCCTAAGGGGCATGCGCTGGTGGTGCAGTACGCGGACCGTCCGGGGGTGCTGGCCCGCATCACCAGCGCCTGCGCGGCAGCGAATCTGAACATCGAGGACATCCGGGCGCCGCGGGACAGCAGCAAGCAGAAGGCGATTGCGGTGCTGAAGACCAATGGACCCGTGCCGCCAGAAGTAGTGGAACGCATCCAACGCGAGACTCAGGCGGAAGTGGCGTTTGCAATGACGGCGCTGTGAACGCCGCTTCAGGCGTCAGTCGACCCACATTGAGTGATGTGTCCGGGGCTGTCGACCGGTGGGAATTGCGGCGGCAGAATGCTATAGTGGACGGCTTTGCGCGAGGTGATGGTCCAGGCGCATTGAGAGAACCGTACGGGCGTCCGGTTTTCGTGACGTGGAGCAGCAGCGCCCACAGGCGGAGGACGTTATGGTGGCGAAAGTGAAGAAGGCGAAGATCAGGAAGACCTACAAGCTGGCCGTCATCGGCGGCGACGGCACGGGCCCCGAAGTGGTTGCCGAGGGCTTGAAGGTCTTGCACGCGACCGCCAGCCGCTATGGCTTCGGCCTCGCCACCCAGGACTACGATTTCGGCGGCGCTCGCTATCTGCGGACCGGCGAGGCGCTGCCGGAAGGCGCGGTGGCGGAGTTGAAGCAGTTCGACGCCATTTATCTTGGCGCCATCGGCCATCCGGACGTCAAGCCTGGCATCCTCGAGAAGGGCATCCTGTTGCGCCTGCGTTTTGACCTCGATCAGTACATCAACCTCCGGCCGGTCAAGCTTTTTCCGGGGGTCGAGTGTCCGCTGGTGGGCAAGGGCCCGGAGCACATCGACTACGTGGTCGTGCGCGAGAACACGGGCGATCTGTACACCGGCGCCGGCGGTTTCAGCATGAAAGGCACCCCCCACGAAGTCGCCATCCAGACCGCCGTCTACACGCGCTTCCAGGTCGAGCGCTGCCTGCGCTACTCGTTTGAGCAGGTACGCCGTCGGCACAGTGCCGAGGCGCCCTGGCGCGGCCTCACTGATGCGGACCGCCAGGCGGGCAAGATCGGCAAGCTCACGCTCTGCGGCAAGACTAACGTCCTGACCTACGTCTACGACCTCTGGGAACGGGCCTACTACGAGGTCGCCGCCGAGTATCCGGACGTGAAGACGGACTACTGCCACGTGGACGCCACCTGCATGTGGATGGTGAAGAACCCGGAATGGTTTGACGTGATCGTGACCGGCAACATGTTCGGCGACATCATCACCGATCTCGGCGCCATCACCCAGGGCGGTATGGGCATTGCCGCGGGCGGCAACATCAACCCCGGCGGCGTCAGCATGTTCGAGCCCATCGGCGGCAGCGCCCCGAAGTACACCGGCCTGGGCGTCATCAACCCCCTGGCGGCCATCTGCTCTGGTGCGATGCTCCTCGAAGAACTTGGCGAGACGGCGGCGGCACAGGCGATAGAGAAGGCGGTTGCCTTTGTAACCGCCAAGAAGATGAAGTCGATGGCGGCCGGCCGCATGGGTTACTCCACCAGCCAGGTCGGCGACTTGGTCATCGACAACCTCGCCTGACGACCCCCGGGCCAGGAACCGCGGCGCCTCGGCATCCGACTATGTCGAGGCTGTCCGTGGTGATCACGAGGGCTGGCCCCTGTCCGTCGCGGCCAGGCCAAGGCAAAGCATCTTGGCGCGCGTTCACGGGCCGAGATGGCCTCTTCCGTTCGGCCAACCCGTCAGGGGTTCGTCCGCGGTTGCGGCCCCTTCGTCCGAGGCTACATTAGCTTCTATGGTGTACGTCTTGGGCGGCTCCGTACCAGGGATTCGGTCGGCCGCGCCAATTGCCCGCCTGTCGGTCCGCCACTGTGGAGAGTCCGCATGCGAGCCTTCCGCCCAGTCCTGATTATCGCGGGCGCTGCTTGGCTGGTGGCGTTGCCGCCGGCCGCGGGGTTCAGCCTGTGGCCTTTCGGTAAAACGCACAAGGGGCCTCAGCCCACCGCGAAGGTCACCGAACCGAAAGATGTGCCGAAGGAGAAGCCGGCAGCGGCTGACACGCCGTCCATCGATCGGCTCGAGAAGCTGGCCAAGGAAGGCAGTTCCGGGGCGCAGTTGGCCTTGGGAAAGCTGTACTTTGAGGGCACGGAAGGGGTAAAGAAGAACCCCAAGAAGGCGGCGGCGTGGTTTCGGAAGGCCGCCGAGCAGGGCAATGCCCGCGGCATGTTCAACCTCGGCGTCTGCTATGACGGCGGGGTCGGGGTCGACAAAGACGTGCCGAAGGCCATGGAGTGGTACCGAAAGGCTGCCGACCTGGACATCCCCGAAGCCCAGTTGAACCTCGCTCTCATGCTGGAGGAACGCGGCAAGCAGGCCGAAGCGCTGGTCTACTATCGCAGGCTGGCCGACCGCGGCGGACAAACCGGCGCCATGCGCAAGACCGCGGACCTGCTCATGAGCGGCAAAGCCGGCGCCAAACAGCCCGCCGAAGCGGCGCGCTACCTCAAGACCGCCGCCGAACGCGGCGACAGCCGAGCCCAAGTGCGCCTGGCCAACTGCTACCAGCGTGGCGAGGGGGTCCCGGTCGACTACCGAGAGATGCTCGGGCTGCTGTCGCTGGCAGCCCAGGACGGCGACCCTGAGGCACAGGCCAAACTGGGGTACTGCTATGCCAAAGGGATGGGCACAGCCCCCAACTCTGACATCGCCTTGCGCTGGTACGAGCGCAGCGCGGAGGCAGGCTACGCAACCGGGCAGGTGCATCTGGGGAATTGCTATCTTCAGGGGCAAGGCACCGAGCGCGATGTCGTCAAGGCGGTCAAGTGGTTTCGCCAGGCCGCCGAGCAGGGCGACTCCATGGGGGAATTCAGCCTTGGGGTGGCCTACGAAAGGGGCTACGGCGTCGCGGCTGATCCCGCCGCCGCCGTCATGTGGTACCGCCGGTCTGCTGAGCAGGGCTATGCGCTGGCCGAGTACAACCTCGGCCTGGCCTGCCAGGAGGGCATGGGCGTGGGCCAGGACCTGACCGAAGCAGCGCGCTGGTTCGCGGCAGCCGCGCAGCAGGGCTCTCCCGAGGCCCTGGCGGCACTCGGTCAGTGCTTCTTGCAGGGCCGCGGCCTGCCCCTGGACCGCGACAAGGCCCGCGACTGTTTCAGCCGGGCCGCCAAGATGGGCTCGGCCGATGCGGCAGAAGCCCTCAAGACGCATTTCAGACAGCCCTAGCAGCGGGCGCTGCCCCGTAGGGTTGCCTGCCGACGCGGAGAAACCAGCATGAGCAGCAGCGCTGAGGTCAACAAGGTCGGTGTACGGCAGATTCGCAAGTGGACCGCCGAGGGTCGGCGCCTGGTCGCGGTCACGGCCTATGACGCCCTCATGGCTCGACTGGCAGACCAGTCGGGCGTCGATCTGATCTTGGTGGGCGACTCGCTGGGGATGACCATGCTGGGTTACGAGACGACGATTCCCGTGACCCTGCGCGACTGCCTGCACCACACGGCGGCAGTCAAGCGTGGGGTGAAGCGCGCCATGGTGGTGGCGGACATGCCGTTTCTGACGTACCAGATCAGCCCCGAGCAAGCCCTGCGCAACGCCGGACGGCTGCTGCAGGAAGCGGGGGCGGACGCGGTCAAGCTGGAAGGGGGCGAGCGCCTGGCGCCGACCATCCGTCGACTGGTCGAGTGTGGCATTCCCGTGTTGGGCCACATCGGCATCTTGCCGCAGTCGGTCAAGGCAGAGGGCGGCTACCATGTGCAGGGACGCACGCCGGAATCGGCCGCCCAGATCCGCCGCGACGCCGCCGCGGTGCAGGACGCCGGCGCCTTCGCCATGGTGCTGGAGGGGCTTCCCTTGGGGCTGAGTCAGGAGATCTCGAGTGCCAGCCAGATCCTTACCATCGGCATCGGGGCCGGGCCGCATTGCGGCGGTCAGATACAGGTCCTGCACGATATCCTCGGGCTGTTTGAGGATTTCGTGCCGCACCACACCAAGCGTTACGCCGCGGTAGCCGACCAGGTCCGCCAGGCGCTGGCGGCGTATCGCGACGAGGTCCGCGGTGGCAGTTTCCCGACCGAGGAGCAGTCGTTCCGATGACCATCTGTCGTACGATCGGGGAGATGCGGGCCCAAGTGCGCGAGTGGCGTCAGGCCGGGCTGAGGGTCGGCTTGGTGCCCACCATGGGCTACCTGCACGAGGGCCACCTGTCGCTGGTCGACCTGGCGGCCCAGCGGGCCGAGCGGGTGGTGCTGAGCCTCTACGTCAATCCGACCCAGTTCGGTCCCGGCGAAGACCTCGATAAGTACCCGCGCGACGTGCCACGCGATGAGGCCATGTGCCGGCAGCGCGGCGTGCAGGCGCTGTTCTACCCGGACAGCCGGGCCATGTATGCGCCGACTCACAGCACCTGGGTGGTGGTTGAGGGGCTGACCGACACCCTGTGCGGGCGCTCCCGTCCCGGGCACTTCCGCGGCGTCAGCACCGTGGTTGCGAAGCTATTCAACATCGTGCAGCCAGACGTCGCTGTGTTCGGGCGCAAGGACGCCCAGCAGGTCCTGGTCATTCAGCGCCTGGTTCGCGATCTCGACCAGCCCGTCGAGATCATCGTGGCGCCGATAGTGCGTGAGGCGGACGGGTTGGCCATGAGTTCGCGCAATACCTACCTCACGGCCGACGAGCGCCAGCGTGCCGTCTGCATCTCGCAGGCCTTGCGGGAGGCCGAGCAGCGCCAGGCGCGGGGCGAGTTCGACGCCGCCCTGCTCTGCCAGCGGGTGTCGGCCATCATCCTGGCGGGCGGCGGCCGGATCGACTACGTCGAGTGCGTGAGCCGCGACACCCTGCAGCCCCTGACCCGCATCGACCAGCCGGCGCTGCTCGCGGTGGCGGCGTACTTCGGCAAGACTCGCCTGATCGACAACGCCTATCTCGACGGATGAAGACCTTCCACAAGCTGCTCCTCGTCGGCATGGGCATAGTCCTGGTACTCGGGCTGGGCCTGCTGCTGACCGTTCGCCAGCTGCGCAGTACAGCCCGGGCGGTAGACCTGCTTTCCCGCACCCAGAGCCTCCGCGCCGAGGTGCTGCTGACTGCGGCCTATGCTTCCGACCTGGTGACCGCCCGGCAGCGCAACGATGCTTTGGTCGAGCAGGAATCGATCCGCCTCCTGAACCGCACCGTGGCCCGCGCTACCGAACTGCTCGGGCAGATGCAGGAAGACGACGGCGGCCTCGCCGACCCCGACACCGGCCGCGATGTCCGCGAGGTCATGGACCTCTGGCAGCTCAGCGGCGACGCCGCCGAGTCCATGATCGCGGGCCGGGCCGTCATGCGCAACCTCGACTTCCTGCGTGACAGTTCAGTGCGTCTGGCGCAACGGCTGAACCCCATCGTCGCGGCGGCCGAGCGCCGCCGCGAGACCGGCGCGCGGGCCGCCCTGTGGACGCTGCTGTGGGTGTGTCTGGTGCAAGCTGGCCTGGTCGGACTGGCCCTCTGGCGGCTGCAAGTCGACATCTTCGCCGGCATGGACAGCACGCTGGAAAGCATGCAGTTGCTGGGCAGTGGCACGCTCTCCCCCGAGGCGACGCTGCCAGAACAGGGCCGCGGCGAGTTCCGCCAGATGACCCGTACCCTCAACCGCTTCCTTGAGCGCATCCGCGAATCGGACCGCACCAAGGACCGCTTCCTGGCCGCCATGAGTCATGAAATCCGGACCCCCATGAACGGCGTGATCGGCTTCCTGGGGAACCTGCGCGAGACCCCGCTGAACGAGCAGCAGCGGCAGTATGTCCGCGTCATCGAGTCAAGTGCGCGGAGTCTGTTGCGAGTCCTCAACGAAATCCTGGATTTTTCGAAGCTTGCGGCGGGGCGTATGGAGCTTGAAGAGGTGGCCTTCGACCTGCCCCGGCTGGCGGAGGACTGCGTGGCCATGGCGCGCCAGTTAGTGCGCTCCAAGCCGGTGAAGGTCGTGTTCGAGTCGACGGGGCTGGAAGCGGGGGTGATCCGCGGCGATCCGACCCGGCTGCGGCAGATTCTGGATAACCTGCTGGGCAACGCCGCCAAGTTCACCGAGCGCGGCGAAATCCGACTGCGGATCGAAGCCGTGTCCAGGCCGGAGGAGCGTCTCGAACTGCGCCTGGCCGTCAGCGATACCGGCATCGGCATCCCACCGGATCGGCAGCGGGACCTGTTCAAGCCCTTCACCCAGGTAGAGGCAGGCACCACCCGCAAGTATGGCGGCACCGGCCTGGGCTTGTGCATCGCGGCCAGCCTCACGGACCTCATGGGCGGGCGCCTCAGCGCCGAGAGTCGGCCGGGAGAGGGCAGCACCTTCACTTCACCTTCGTTAGCCGGTTCGCCCGCTCCGAGGAGCAGGTCCAACTCTCGGGACACTACCGCATCATTCTGCCACCCGGCGCGCTGCGCAAGTTCTGGGCCCTGCTGGTGGACGATACGCCCACCAATCTCTTCCTCATGGAGACCATCTGCCAGAGCATCGGACTACCGTACCGCACCGCCACCAACGGCAAGGAGGCCGTCGAACTGGCGCAGGAACAGAAGTTCGACCTGATCTTCATGGACATTCAGATGCCCATCATGGATGGCTATACCGCCATCCGCGAGATCCGCAAACTCGACCACAGCGGCGGCACGCAGATCATCGCCCTCACTGCCAGCGCCTTCCAGGAAGATGTCGACAAGGCCCTCGGAGCCGGCTCCACCGGCTTTCTGGCCAAGCCCTTCGAACGCGACCATCTGCTGCTCTGTATCGCGCAGCACTTGGATGTGCCCGTGGATCGCGAACTGCGTGAACCGCTCGAGGCGCACGACACCCGCGAAGGCATGCTGGTCCGGCAGATGTATGACTTCATGCGCGAGCAGTACCAGATCAGCCTCGGCGAGATCAAGATGATCCTGGCCCAGTCAGTCTCCGACTGGCGCCCCTTGCTGGACGATCTGCGCGTTTTTGGCCGCCGCGCCGACTGGGACGAAGTACGCACCATCATGCACCGCTTGAAAGGCCAGCTTGCGTCCATCGGCTTGCCGTCGTTCGCGGAGCGCGCCGGCAGTTTCACCGCCGCGATCCGGGCTGGACAGACCGAGACCCTGCGCGGCGAGATCGAGACCTTTACCGCCGAACTGAGTGCGGTCTTCCTGGCCGTCGAGCAGGAGGTCACCGTCATGACCGCGGGCGTCGCCAAGAGCCCCCCGTCGCGCCCGGCTGCCCTGGTGCAGCCCAGTTGACGGAAAGGCGACGACGGGGCCCGCAGAGGGTGCTGTGAGTACCTGGTCCTGTACCCGCTTCTGGGCCCGATCTGCAGGCTGAGCTGACGCGCTCAGTCGGCGCTGGGCAGGATGAGTCTCACCGGACCTTGCATCCCGCTCGGTAGGCTATCCCGCTCGAAGACGCGCTGCCGGGACTCATACGGCGAGACCGGCGGGCATTTTTCGGCCCAGTAGGCATCGACTTCAGCGGGCGAGATCGCGTTTCGCCTGGTGCCGTTCCCACAGAAGATATTTCGCCTGGTGCCGTTCCCACAGAAGATATTACTGATGAATAACTTAATAGACGTTTATGGTGCTAAATATGGTCTTATCATCGTTTTCATGTACACGAATACATGCCTAGCGTGATCAGCGACGCCATGCCAGCCCTCCGTTTCACCTGGTGCCGTTCCCACAGAAGATATTTCGCCTGGTGCCGTTCCCACAGAAGATATTATTGATGAATAACTTAATAGACGGTAATGGTGCTAAATATGGTCTTAGAAGCGTTTTCATGTACACGAATACATGCCTAGCGTGATCAGCGACGCCATGCCAGCCCTCCGTCTTGCCGTTACGCCGTCGGCAACGGCTTCATGCGGCACCGCCAGATCGCACACAGTAACGCGATGGCATCCGGGGTACGGAAGGCAGACATTTTTCATTGGATGATATTTATGGCCAGTAAAAAGCGTTATAATGTACTAATTATCCGTAAATGAATGCATTAAGTAGCTCTAAACAAATATGTTCTGTGGGAACGGCACTGAACAACGGCACTGAACAACATCGCACGCTCTCGCAACGGTTCGCTCACGAATCTGGCCAGATTGGCCTCATGAGCGCGCCGTTGGTGAGCGAACGGTTGCGAGTTGAGGCGGAAACGGGAGCGCCGAAGTTGCGAGTGTACGTCTGCATTTGCTGAGGGCTGGGGCCCGATTTGCAGGCTGAGCTGACGCGCTCAATCGGCGCTGGGCAGGATGAGTTTCACCGGACCGAGCATCCCGCTCGGGAGGCTATCCCGCTCGAAGACGCGCTGCCGTGACTCATACGGCGAGACCGGCGGGCATTTTTCGGCCCAGTAGGTCTCGACTTCAGCGGGCGAGATCGCGTTGGCGAGCGTGTTCGACACCGTGATGTCGAGCCTGTTTACGCCTTGGCGGAGCCTGACGGCGAACCTGAACGGCCCGAAAAATTCCCTGCCGACCACCCTGCCGTTGAGCTTCACGGAACAGGCGTATAGGACTTTTCCGAGGTCAAGCACCGCCTTGCCGGCGACCGGACTCACGAACTCCAGCGAGTAGACGGCATCGCCGCTGAAGCCCCCGCCGACGTATTCCCGCCAGTCGCCCAGCGCGGCTTGGCGAGGCTCTGCTTTCAGCGTCTCTATCTCGTACTCGTGCTTCCCGGGACGGTGGCTGACCAGCGGCCGGATCGTCCAGCCGTCTTTCAGCCCGATCTCCGTACCGGAAACCGGTTCCGGCAGAGGGTCGTCGGCCTTTGCCCCCGTGAGGAACAGCGCGGAGCCGTAGGGCTCGAACTCCCACTCAAAAGCGCCGCCATCCGAGGGCACGCCGTAGAGCTTCCCGTCGTCAGGCTGGCAGAGCACGATACTCCCCCGGTCGGGAATGCCGATCTTCAGTTTCACCGTCTCTGCCGCCTCGTTCGTGAAGAAGTAGAGCGCCTGTTTCCCGAGCAGCCGTTTGCAGACACGGATGCTGTCACTTGCCGGGGTCAGCCTAACCAGCGGCGCGACCTGGGAGAGGGTGTCTGGACCCACGACCCTGCCGCCGGAGCGGCTGAAGGCGTTCACCGCGGCGGCGGCGTTGTCCGTGACCCACTCTGAGGGCGGCATGACGAGGGTGTTGTAACGCATCCTCCCAATCTTCAGGATACCGTTCTCAATCACGGCTTCAGAAAGCTGGTCATCGTCGATAAAATCGAAGTCGCACTGCATCTGCAGGAGCTTTTCAGAGAGAAGGTTGTGGTGCTCAATGGCGGCCTCCCTGTCCTTCCCGCCAGCCCAGATCGAGCGGACGTCATGGTAAAACGCGGTCGTCGCGGCCGGCCTGCCCTGCGACAGCATGTAGCCCAGGCGCGAGATATAGCGATGGAGCAGGTCAGAATACTTCCAGAGCGGGTCGACCGGACCCAGGTGCGGACGGCAGCCCGCCATCCCGTGGTCGCGCCGGGTCTGAGTGATGTTGCTGAGGACAAACGTCGTGATCCCCCGCACGAGGAGATAGTCGATCAGCCACTTCATCTGCCGGGGCTGGATCCCGTTCCCGTAGACCGCAAACACCTCGGCGAGCGCGAAACGCCGCCCGGTCTGATGAGCCACCGAGGAGGCGTACTTCGGGAACACGTGGCTCCGTACGCCGGGGAAAAGCTGTCGCCAGATGACGTCGACTCCTGGCAGGTCGAGAGCGCGCAAGGCGCGGAGGATATGCCCGAAACCGTAGTCTGCATTGCCTCGCGGCTCATCCTCGCCGTTGAGGTGACCTCCCGAGATGAGGCTGTTCTTCCTGCACCATTTCCGGATCGGGAGCATGAACCGCTCGAGGAAGAGCTGCGAGCAGGTATCATGGAAGTCCACCCGTACCCTCTGGATCTCCCGATTCGCCGACGGGTACTTCAGCAGGTCCGCCAGATACGGTTCCAGCGCATAGCCTTTGCGGCGGCGGAATACCGTGCCGAAGTCAGCGGTCCAGGTCAGACGGGAGCCCGGCTGGGTTGACGGCAGGGAGGGTTCATCCATGAACGCGAAGCGGATGGTCTTGCCGAAGTGCTTCCCAACCGACAGCCTGTGGCGCTCATGGGTTAACCGGATGAAATGGTCCGTGACTCCCGGCGTGATGAGGTTCGGGTACGGCGCCGGGCCGCGCGGTTCGTAGGGTTCTCTGGACACCTCGGGTCCGTTGCCATGGTCGACAATGTAGGTGCGTGCATACCTCTCGGGGTCGATCTTCATGATCTGTCCGCAGGCACCGCCTGAGGGCCAGCCGCCCTCGTCGTAAAGCCAGTAGTTCAGGCCGAGACGTTCGCACTCCGCGACCACCTTTTTGATCACCTTGAAGTACTCGGGTGAAAGGTACGGCGGCTCCATCGCGGACGGCATGGTGGTCGGGCGGAACTCCTTGGGAAACGGGTGGAGGCATACCGAGCGAGCGCCCTGCGCTGCCATATCCCGCAGCTGGCTGATCAGCTCCTTCACGTCCATCTTGTCGTTGATGCACCAGAAATAGCCTGGACGGTACACTTCCGGCGGTTCGCTGAATTCGCCTCTTCTGACACCCGGCATGTTCTGCTCCCTCTTCCCCTAGCGCCCGGCGGCTTCTCCGTCCTCTGCTCTCGGGTCCCCATCGTTCGCCCGTGCCGAGTTCGGCCCGCGGGTCATTGCCGCTCCGGGATCAGATCGAGCGAGTAGGCGCCGTTGTCGGGTGCCTCGCGGCAGATCCAGGCGCCGTTGGTGAAGTCCGGCACCGGCACCGGCATCCCGCCCATGGCCACGGACTGCTCGCTCAGGCAAGTGATCGCCATCCAGGCCGCGGTGTCGTACACATCGATGGGCGGGGCCTTGCGTTCCTGCACACTCTCGACAAAGGCGCGCAACGCCAGGTAGTCCATGCCGCCGTGTCCGCCGCGCAAGCCATACTCCTGGTACTGCTTCCAGAGTGGGTGCTGGAACTCCTCCATGTAGGCCTTGTCGCTCTCCCAGCGGTGGGTCCAGTAGGCGGGGTCGTGCGGCGAGCGGCCCTCGAGGTAGATCGAGCGGTTATCCTCCATCCAGATGCCGCGCGTGCCTTGGATGCGGCCGCCGCGGGAGTAGGGCCGCGGGAGCGTGCAGTCATGAGTGAGCAAGATGGTCTCACCGTTGGCACACTTGATCATCGTGTTGACAATATCGCCCTGATTGACCTGCCGTTGCGCCAGCGGCTCGCCGGCGCGGTGCTCCTTGAGCCAGGCGGGTAGCCCGGCCGCTTTGGACGCCATGCTGACCAGCGACACCATGCGGTTGCCGCGGTTGAGGTTCAGGTACTTGGCAATCGGTCCCAGCTCGTGGGTCGGGTACAGCTCGCCGTTGCGGTGCAGGAAGTTGTTCTGGCGGTAATGCCGGTTGATGTCCCCCTTACCGATCTCCTCGCGCAGATCGTGCTGATATCCGCCCTGACAATGGACCAGTTCGCCGAACACGCCCTGCTTGACCATGTTGAGCAGCGCCATCTCCTCCTGGCCGTAGCAGCAGTTCTCCAGCAGCATACAGGGTTGCCGGGCTTCTTCGCTGCCCCGCACCAGCTGCCAACATTCCTCCACGGACGCCGCGCCGCCTACCTCCATGGCGACACCCTTGCCAGCTTTCATCGCGTCGACGGCGATCAGGGCGTGCGTGGTCCAGGAAGACATGACCACGACCGCTTCGAGATCGTCGCGCTGGTTGAGTTCGCGGTAATCCAGCGTGCCTTCAGGCATGAATCCCTGCTTGTCGCAGGCCACCTGGCGGGCGCGCTCCACCCGATCCGCGTAAACGTCGCAGACTGCGGCGATCCGCACATCAGGCATGCCAAGCAGGGTCTGCATCTGTCCGGTGCCGCGCCCGCCCAGGCCCACGATGCCCAGGCGTATGGCGCGTCCCTGTTCTCCCATCTTCATTGACTTTCCTGCCTCCGTTGTGCCGCCAAGTCGACGCTGGAATATCTTGCTGAGAGTGAGAGGGCTAGGCCCGGCCGGAATGACCTCGGCGCCCCGCGGGCCCGCAACCACGTTCCGGACGCCAGGAGCCAGATCCCCATGGCAGCCTACACGTCGCCAGCCACCCGCGGGACTGCCAACTCTCCCAGGCAACGAGCCGTAACGATACCCCGCGGCGGGGGCGGATGCAATGAGCGGGGAAGACGGCAAGGAGACCCCCGAGACGCCGGATTGCAGGGCCGACAAGACACAACCCTAAGAGCACCGGGGCGCTGAAGCCTGAACGTGCGGCCCTCGTGTCAGCCGCGGTCGCGTTGCCACAGTTGCTGCAACAAGCCCTGCGCCGCTTCTACCAACTTCCGGGTGCCCTCGACCCCTGTCTGGCTGACCCAGCTATGTAGCGGCTCATACCCGCCGCCCTGCTCCGCCGCCTCGGTGACCAGGTAGCCGATGTAATCGCCACCCAGTTCCACCGGACAGGTCCAGGGAAATGGGCTCGCACTCTTCATCGCCAGTCCCCACTCGACAAACAACTCACCCGGAACGCTGGCAAAGGCAACCTCGCCGATCCGCCACGCCTGGACCAGGGTTGCGATGTCCGTCTGGCCGCGCTGGCGCAGGAACGCCTCCGAAGCAGCAAACCACTTCTGCAGTTCCTCCGACCAGCCTGAAGTGCGCCGCCGAGCCTCTTCGTCGGGACGGAACGCCCGGGCTGGCACCACGACCTCCTGCTTGACCGCTCGGATTGCCACCGGACCGTCGCTGACCTGGCGCTTGTCAAGCAACCCGATGATCTCGTCCGCAAGCCGGTTGCCCAGTTCACGCCAACGCACCAAGGGGTTGACATCGCCCGAGGCGCCAGGCACAAAAATCGAGACCACCTTCGCGCCGTAGCGCTCCCGCAGTCGCGCCGCCGTGACCGCCGGGTAATCGGCACTGAAGCGCGAACCAAAGTTGGCATTGGTGTGGCAGCTGAAATGCCAAAGGACGGCCAGTGGCGTGCCCTGAACGTCATCAAAGCAGAGAACGTTGACTTCCGGGTCGCTCAGAGAGGCGTACCCGAGGCTCTGCGTGCCCACCTCGCCACGCGGCAGCATCCAACTGTTGCGATCGTGACCATCCTTGTAGCGCAGGCGCCGACTGGCAGCAACGCCTTCACAATACCCCCGGCAGTGACTCAGTCGGGCCGGTTGCTTCGCGCGGTCCGCCTGGACGACGGCCTGGGCAAACTGCTCCGGGAGCCCTTGCCGCCACTGCAAGTCCGCGGCTGTCGCACCCTCAAGGTAGACTTCCGCTTCCGCGATCGGTCCGGTGTGCGTGTGCGTTGCCGCCCACACAATCCGATCTTCCGGGATGCCGGTGCGCTGAGCTGCCAGGCGTACGCAGGCATCGCCGGTACAGCGCGGCAATGTCGCCAGGTCGAGCACCACCACGGCCAGGCGCTCGCCACCGCCTTCCAATACGATGGCCTTGGCCAACAAGGGATCGTCGACGCCTTTGGACGGGCGGGGCACGAGGGAACCTACCATGCCGGTGCCAACGGCCGGGGTGATGACGGTCTCAGCCGCTCCGACAAAAAGAATGGGTGCGTTCATTTTGCCCTCCCGATTGTACCCCACATGCGAAGAACGATCACGATCACCGCCGCCGCGGTCCTGCTTTGAGCAGCGCGAGGCCGGTCGGTCTCTATTCCCGGGGCTGCCAGGTGATGTCGTTCTCGCGGTTGTCCGGGACGCCGTCGGTGAGGTAGATAGCGCGTCGCCCATACCAACTCACGTGGCCGTCCCAGAAGCCGATGTTAGCGCCATCGTGATGGCGGGGCTGACGGTTGGCCCCGACCTTGATGATGCGGTACCGGTTGTCCTTCAGAACGGTGTTGTCAGGAGGGACTGCCTTCTCAAACGCGAAGCAGGGGATCTCGTTGCAGTCGGCGAGAAGGGCCACGTTGTTGTATCGGTTCACATCGGTGTCGCTGTAGTGGTACAGGAGGCCATTGTAACCGTAGCTGAGAGGCCAGCGTTCCACCGGGTCAATGATGTAGCCGAAACTCGCCATCTCCACCTCGGTTCGCCGGTCGCTGGGGCAGACGAAAACCTGCTTGTTGCTGATGTAGGAGAGCACCCGCGCATACCACCAGTCCTCAATGTTCCTGGTGTTCGACTGCGAGGGGAAGATGTTGCCGTTGTCCGACACGTACAGATTCACGGCAACCACAAGCTGTCTTAGATTCGAGCCGCAAGTTGTCATTCTCGCCTTCTCCTTCGACCGGTTGAGGGCGGGAAGAACGATCGCGGCCAGAATCGCAATGATAGCGATCACTACCAGCAGTTCGATGAGTGTAAACCCGTGGCCTTGTTTCGTTTCCATTGCAGCCACCCCTCTTGTTCATGCGGCAAACGACCAACGCTCGGAGGCGTTCTAACCTGGGTTATTAACGGGGTTGGCGGCCTCGGGAATAACCCACCCGCGCCGCCATGAATTGCGGCGCAGGTTTCGGCGCACTCAGACAAGATTCACTTACAATTAAAGTTGATCATCTGCCAATTGCCGATGTCTATTATTCGGGTAAACTGGAAAAAGATGGGAGCATGATCGTTGATGGTTCTGTTTCAATAGGCAGCACATTAAAATATAGGTGGCTAGCGCAGGGTGGTAAGGTAATTGGCAAAATAGACCAACCCACGGTGAATTTGCTCGGTGCGGGCACTTACACGCTTGAAGTGACCGATGAACATGGATGCAAGTCAACCAAAAGCTTTAAATATCCATTGGAGAACAATCAGATCTTTGCCAATTCAGATTACGTGAGGACTTCATGGGCTAATGATACGATTGTACCTATACTCGACAATGACTTTTCGACTGCCAAATTAATGCCGCATACGATCCAGATCCTGCAGCAGCCTGTCCGTGGCAAGGTAACGATCAATCCAAATGGAACAATAAACTATACCCCAACAGTTAGCCGTCCGTCACGCGATATGTTTATATATCAGATTTGTGACGAAGTGAACCTATGTGCCTCTGCTACTGTGATTATTGATATTTACGATAGCGGTATAACGGCACCTGAAGGTTTCTCTCCAAATGGGGATGGATTAAATGAACACCTTGTTTTCATTGGCCTTGAAAACTATCCATTGTCACAGCTTTATGTTTATACGAGGGCAGGACAAATGGTTTACCAAAGTGAAGATTACCGGAACGACTGGGATGCAACGATCAACACACGATCAAATTTAAACGGACAGATTGTTCCTACCGGAACCTATTATTACATTTTGAAATTG
>CAIZKT010000415.1:0-3370 GCA_903933565.1 uncultured Victivallales bacterium
CTCATGACGGCGGACCCCTGGTCGGAGAGGCCGGGGACAGGGCGGCGGGCAGGAAACGCCCGATGCGGTACCCGTGCGCCGAGCCGCAGCGCGGGCAGCAGGCCGGGCGCACGGCGGCGAGCAGACGGAGCACTTCGCTGCGGCTGAGCACCTCGGGCAGCACCCGCCCGCGCTTCGGCCTGACCAGGTTGAACACAGTCCACTGTCGGCCCAGCGTCACCTCGAAGAGGACCTTGATCCCGCACAGATACTGCCGCGCAGAAGAGCCCTCCCGTGTGCTCAGGAGGGCTTCCCGAAGGGCTGCGCGAATGCGCTTAGTTCAACCAGGTCTTCAGCGCAAGACGTCGGCTGCGAGCCCTCTGAACCCGTTGCTGGCGGAGGCGGCGGCGCCGCGCAGAGTGCAGGCATGGGCGCAGAGCAACTCCGCCCTGGGCACGGCCAGGGCGGTTTCTTTTTTCTGGTAGTAGGCACACTGGAGTCGGCGGTCCGCACCGGCCCTGCCGGGGCTTCCGCCGTACATGGGGATACCGCGAACCCGCCCGAAACGGGCTGGGCATCGCGGGCTCCAGGGCGGCAAGCAGCATCATGGCAGACGCCTGCCAGATCCAGCGGGGGCTCTTTCTTGGAAGAGCCCTGCCCCCTGAGGCAGCAACGTTGCAGAATGCCCCGGCACAGGCATAGTGAACGAGGTCAACCTACAAAGGTCGTGCTATGATCCAAAGCATTGCGGCTTCCATGCTCTTGGCCAGTGCGCTCGCCAGTGCGGCGCCTGCGGTCACTAGCCTCAGCGCCGAGTACCGCGCGGGCCAGGTTTTCCTCACCTGGCAGGAAGTGTCCGTGCCTGTGGGGACGACCTTCAACGTCTACTATTCACAAGCGCCCATCGTCGACGCCGCGACGCTGGCTGCCGCCACGCGGGTCTGCCAGTGGATCGAACCCGCTTCGGCCGAGGACTGGACGCGCGACAAAGGCAACTACGGCAAGGGTCGCGAGAAAGATGCGAAGACGGGGGAGTTGCCCCCGGTGCCAGCGCCGGTCGGGTACCTCATCAAGGAGGGTGGGAAGCGTCTTGACCCGACCTCTGGGCTGCACGTGCATACCGTCGGCAAGGACGAGGCGGGAGACGGCTGCTATGCCGTCACCACGGTGAGCGCCGCGGGCGAGGAGGACCGGACTCTCGTGGTGGGCGCCAACGCCTTACGCGCCCCGGTCGCCCAGGAGTGCGCGCCGATCCAGCCGATCTGGCAGGGCGAGGGCCAGGGCCTCGCGGCCGGGTCGGGTAAGGGCAAAGCGCTGCACTTGCAGTTGCACGCCAAGGGCAACCGACCCGCCTGCAAGTACATCGTCTTCGGTGACGCCACGCAGGCCTGGCGCGAAGGCATCCCGTTCATGTTCGATGTCAGCGTCAGCGATGCTACGGTCAACCTGCTGCCCAGCGACACCCTGTACGTGGGCCGGTCGTTCAAGCGTAGTCCCGAAGCCAGCAGCCCGGTGCGCGGCATCTGGTCCTTCTGGTACGGCAGCAGCGACAAGATTTTCCAACCCGAGCAGATCGAACGCGGCACGCCGACCAACTACAGCGAGCGCCGCCTGCTGTTCGAGCTGGCCTGGGTGAAGCAGGTTTTACAGACGGATCCGAACCGCACCTACTGCAGCGGCTCCTCGATGGGTGGCTGCGGCGCTGTGTCGTTTGCCTTCCGGCATCCTGACCTCTTCGCGGCCGTCAGCGCCCAGGTGCCGATGGTGGCGTACAACCTCGGCGATCCGGCCAAGGGGCAGAAGCTGGGCTGGCATGACAACACCTTCCGCCTGCTGCCTTTCTGCGGTCCTCTCTCCCTGGTCTGCAGCGATGGCCTACCCCTGGCGGAGCGCCTCGATGCGACGGCCTTTGTCCTCTCACATCCTGCCGACCTGCCTTTTCTCTTCATCAGCAATGGTCGCCAGGACACCTCCATCCCCTGGCACAACAATCCGGGCTTCTACCGGGCTTTGCAGACGATGCGTCAGGGCTGCCTGGTCGCCTGGAATGAAGGGACCCACGCGGAGGTGGAAAACCTGCTGCCCGCCGATTTCAAGAAAGGGCAGACGGCAGGCCTGACGCGCTTCGCCCTGAACCGCGGCTTCCCCGCCTTCAGCAACAGCTCCCGGAATCACGATCCCGGCGACGGCGACAACGGCAGCGGCGACGTGGTGGGCTATATGAACCGTGGGCTGAACTGGACCGACCCGGTGGAGACCACGGCACGCTACGAGATACGGATCACCTATGACCTGGAATCTGCCGACCTGCCCTTGGCCGTCGACGTGACGCCGCGCCGCTGCCAGGCTTTCAAGCTCGCGCCCGGCGAGGCGTGTAGCGCCGTGAACCTCGACGCGGCGGGCCAGGAGATGCAGTCACAGCGCCTGCTGGCGGACCGTTTCGGCCTGGTCACCTTTCCGCAGTTCAAGCTGACGCAGCGCGAGGGCAACCGCCTGATCCTGAGCCGCTGAGAAGCTGGGCCGCAGGGGCGCCCGGCAATAGCATTGAGGTGGCTGCGGGCGCGGGTCAGTCTGGCGGGGGTGGGAACAGGCGGTGGAAGCGGAGGAAGAGGGAGCGGTCGCCCTGCAGCACGATCTCGCGTTGCAGCACGGCCTGGCGCACATCGAGGCCGCCGGTGAAGAGGGCCGCCCAGGTGGTGGTGGTGGTGGTGATGGCGAGGGTCGGCGCCGCGGCCTGCACGCCTTCGCGGCATTCGCAGGCGCCATGCTCGACGTGCAGGGTACATTGCCAGGCAATGTCGGTGAAGGTGAAGAGGATGTCGAGGTTCAGGCGGGCGGTGGCCGTGCGGTCGGCACAGCGCGCCATCTCGTGCATCAGGATGCGGACATCGCGAGCGGTGCGATTCTGCACGCTGGCCAAGTCCGTGGCGTGGCTGCCGAGGGCCACCGCATTCTCCCAGTAGTAGGCGCTGTACTTGACGAAGTGCTCCAGGCCAGGGGTCAAGGAACTGGCGACCCCGCGCGCCGTCTCCGGCGTCACGGCCTGGCCCGCCCCCAACTCGCGCCCGGCGCTGCGCAGGGAGGCCATGATTGTGCCCACGGTGCGGGGTTTCGCCAGGCTGAACTCGAGCAGATAGGACTCCGGCCGCAGCAGTTCGCCGCGCAGTTCCAGCGCCAGGCCATTGGCAGTCAGGCGGAACGTCTCCTGCACGCCGTTCAGGTTGCGCCCGCCTTCGAGGGCGCTGACCGCGAGGTAGGCCATGGCTTTACTCCGCCAGCGCTCGGGGTCGCGGGTGTGGTTACGGGTCAGGCCCATGGGGGTCATCTCAATGCCCGGCGCGGTCAGCGGAAAGGTCCGCTCCAGGAACGTCTTCATGAGGCTGCTCATGGA
>CAIZKT010000416.1:0-3584 GCA_903933565.1 uncultured Victivallales bacterium
ATCTCCAGAATTCCCGGTCCGTGGAGATGCGCCTGGTCTCAGGCGCGGCGGTGGAGCCCACCGCATCTCCAAAATTCCCGGTCCGTGGAGATGCGCCTGGCCTCAGGCGCGGGCCGCGAGCCGCGTCCGCGGCCCTCTGCCGTACGCAGTCCATATCCCGCGTCGGCCAGGTGGAGCGCGTGTGGCAAGGTCGCCGACGGCGACCGTGACACCGCTTTGGCTTGGCGCCTGTGCCATGCCTGACAGCGTGTGTTCTCGCGCAACCCGATGCGGCAGACAGACCACGGGGTGTTGCGCCGCCCAGCCCAGTTTCTCGAAGCCCTGGCAAGGATCAGGGCGCAGTTGTGCCGCGCCGGCCAGCCGGTTACCATGTCTGCGTTCGGTGGGGTTCCGAGACGTCGGACCGGGATGCCAAGGGGAAAAGGGTTCCAGCATGTGCGCCGTTGCCGTTGCCACGATGGATGCGGAGTTCGCGGAAAACCCCGATGCGCGCTGTGCCTGCGTGCTGCTGCCGGACCCCTTCGCGGGCTCGGCCCCCGCGGCGCCTCCACCGCCGGGGAGCTGGACGCCATGGCCTGGTACGACAGCTTGGCCTGGCGGCCGACGCGGTAGGGTACCGAGTCCCGGCAACGACGGGACTCCTTGGACTGCGGAAGCGGTGTCAAGCCACCGGCTCGGCCGGTGGTATCTGAGTGCCCGGCATTGACCGATGCCAACTCCCTCAGGTGCGTTTCCCTGCCCCAACGGGGCTGTGGCTCAGAGCCCACCGCCTCTCCATAGGAGCAGCGCCTGGCCTCAGGCGCGGCGGTGGCGGCCCAGCGCCGCGGGTTGCAGCGACTTCGGGCGGGGTTACGTTGGGCGGGCGTGGTGTGCTGGCCGCCAGCGGGGTGGCGTGAGTCGCAGCGAGCGAGGAGTCTCCATGGGCAAACTTAGAGTTGGGGTGATTGGCTGTGGCGGGCGCGGGCAGAGTCACGCCTTGGGCTATCACCAGTCTGATAAGGTGGTGCTGGCGGCGTGCGCCGACACGCACCGGCCGGCCGCCGAGCGCATGGCCCGGGACTACGGCGTCGAGCAGGTCTACACCGACTACCGGGAGATGCTGGCCCGGGAGCGGCTGGACATCGTCTCCATGTGCCTATGGCCGGAGCTGCATTGCGAAGCGGTGCTGGCCTGTCTGGAGGCCCCCACGCGGCCGCGTCTGATCAACGCCGAGAAGCCGATGGCGCCGACCTACGGCGAGGCGGTGCGCATGCACGAGGCCTGTCTGGCCGCCGGGGTGCCGCTGACCTTCTGTCACCAGCGCCGCTTCGGACCCCACTTCGCGAAGGCGCGTCAGCTGCTCGATGAGGGCGCCATCGGCACGTTGCAGCGCCTGGAGATGGACTGTCCGAACCTGCTCGATTGGGGCACGCATTGGTTCGATATGATGCTCTTTTACAACCACGACCTGGACCCCGACTGGGTCCTGGGTCAGATCGGTTGTGTGGACGATCTGCGCGTGTTCGGGGCGCGCATGGAGACGGCCGGACTCACCTACGTGAAGTGGCCCAACCAGGTCACCGGCCTGCTGACCACCGGGCAAGGCACCGCGGCGCCGGTGACCATCCGCGCGCTCGGCTCGAAGGGTATGATGGATGTGGACCATGGCAAGGTGATGCTCCTGCGCGAGGGGCAGGCCTGGGAGCGCGTGCCCGTGTCGGCCGACCGGGTGCCTGGCGACGACACCACCCTGCACCTGCTGGACTCGATTGGCTGCGTCCTCGAAGGCCGCGAGTCCATCCTCTGCAGCCGCAATGCTTTGCGCACATCGCAACTGATCTTCGGCACCTACGAATCCTCGCGCCGACGGGCGCGGGTGGTGCTGCCGCTGAAGACCGCTGACAGTGCTCTGCTCACCATGCTCGAAAAGCGCGAACTGCGCATTCCCGACTGGCCCGCGTTCCTGAGTGAGGAAGAGGAAAAGCAGGGCTTTGAGCTGCTGTTCGACGGGCGTAGCCTCAGGCGTTGGCAGAGCCTGCCGACGGCGGCCTGGACGGTTGCCGGCGGCATCCTGCGGGGCGGCTACGACGGCCCCGGCGCCCTGCGGACGCGGCGGCGGTTTGCGGACCTGCTCGTGCGCTTCGAGTTCCGCCTGGGATCGCGGGGCCGGGCGGCGCTGGTGCTGTGGGCCGACGCTGCCGGTCATGGCATTGAGATACCGCTGTTCGATGACCGCTGGGAGCCGCGCGATACGGCCTCCACCGGTGGGCTGGCCGGTCGCGTGGTTCCGGTGGCCGATGGCGACATCGGTGGCAGCCGCTGGAACTGGCTGGTGGCTACGCTGAAAGGCACGGCCCTGGCGGTGGTCATCAACAACAAGCAGACGTTGCTCTGCGACCTGCGGGATCACCCCGACCTCGCCGCGCTGGGTTCTGGGGCGTTGCTCTTGCGCGCCGAGGTGGGCTCCTTCGACGTGCGTAATGTCATGATCCGACAGCCCGACTGAACCGATCCGACCGCGGAGGCACGATGGATACAGCAGCGCTGCGGGAGATCTTCCGCCTGGACCGTTTCGCGGCTCACGTGGGCATCGAGATCCTGGAAGGCGGCAACGGCCAGGCCCGCGCCAAGCTGGTGGTGCAGCCGCATCATCTCAATGGCCTGGGGACGGTCCAGGGCGGGGCCCTGTTCACCCTGGCGGATCTGGTTTTTGCGGTGGCGGTCAACTCGCACGGGGTGAAGGCGACGGGGCTCAACGCCAGCATCAACTGGCTCAAGCCGGCCCGTGAGGGCACCCTGTTTGCCGAGGCGGTCGAGGTCTCCTGCTCGCGCCGCATTGCGACCTACTCGGTGCGGATCACCGATGATCAGGGGACCCTGGTGGCGACGTTCCACGGCACCGGTTACCGGTTGGACGAGTCCTGGCCTGCTCCCAGCCGGGCGGAGGACCAGGCATGAAGCCGGCCCGATTTCTGACCGGCCGGCTCACGCGGCTGGCGCTGGCCACGCGCTACACCCTCGCCGGGCTCGGGCACGCGCTGCGGACCGAGCGGCCCTTCCAGGAGGAGGCGCTCTGCCTGGTGCTGATCGTCATCCCCGGCGCGGTGCTGCTCGGGACCAGCTCGGTGGAACGGGCGCTGCTGATCGGCAGTTGGCTGCTGGTGCTGGTGGTCGAGTTGCTGAATGCCGCCGTCGAGCGGACGGTGGACCGCATCGGGCTGGAGCGCCATGAACTCTCCCGGCAGGCCAAAGACCTCGGCTCCGCGGCGGTCGGCGTGGCCATCGCGCTGGCGCTCGTGGTGTGGGGATTGATCCTCTTCGGCTAGGCAGGCCCTGGGGCTCCCTTGAACCAGGGCGAGAGGTTCTTCCTCAACCGGCCCACCGCCGCGGCGGGCTCCACTGCGTATCCTGCCCCAACGGGGCCGTGTACCCAAGCCCAGGGTCGGCCGCGGTGTCGGCCTACCCTGGGTGAGCAAGGCAGCCAACCCAGTCTATCCCAACGGGGTTGGCTCAGGGTGCCAAGACGCAACCCCGTGGGGGCAGGGAAATGCACCTGATTTGCATCCTGAGTAGTTACCCCCTGGGAGCGCCGACCGTCGGGTCGG
>CAIZKT010000417.1:0-4437 GCA_903933565.1 uncultured Victivallales bacterium
CCTGAGTAGTCACCACCTACGGAACTGACCTGCGCCCCCTGGCGCGGCGCGCATTTGCGCCCAGGCCGTGCCGTGGTACGGTGGGGAGAGGGGTGTTCCTCTCGGGAATGACCCGTGGGACCGCCGCCGAGTCGTTGCTGACGGCGCTCCACCCCTGACAACGGAAAAGGACTACTGCGATGACGACCGACGGGAACCTTCTCCGCGCGACGGCCCTGGCCGCCGGGCTCTTCTGTGCCGTCACGCCCGGCCTGCTGCGGGCGCAAGCGCCCCAGCCGCAGGCCACGCCGCCGGCGCCGGCGGCCGCTCCCGGCCAACCCGCCACGGACGCCGAAGCCGCGCTGCAGAAGAAGTACGGCGACAAGCTTAGCCTCGATGCTTACCGGGCGTACCGCGCCGTGGTGGACACGCTCTCGCCGACGGAGCAGAAATGGGAGCGGGTGCTCGAGGACCAGCTCGGCACCTACTACTTTCCCCTGCATCTCCAGAGTCGCCTCAAGCCCGGCTTCAAGCCCGAGACCTCAGCCTGGGGGTTTGTCACGGACGACCCGGCCTTGCCGCGCGTCCTGCTGATCGGGGACTCCATCTCTCATATGTACACGGTCGCCGTCCGCCAGGGGCTCGCCGACAAGGCCAATGTGCATCGCGCCCCAGCCAACTGCGGGCCGACCGACAGTGGTCTGAAGAACCTCGATCTCTGGCTCGATCAGGGCAGCGGCAAGTGGGACCTCATCTACTTCAACTTCGGCATCCACGACCGCAAAAAGACGCCGGAGCAGTACGCCGCCAACCTGGAGAAGATCGTGGCGCGCCTGCAGGCCACCGGGGCCAAGCTCGTCTGGGCCCGCACCACGCCGTTCGGAGAGAAAGTGCTTGAGGGCGGCGACGAAAGCGCCCCTCTTAACCGCGTGGCCGACGAGGTGATGGGGAAACACGCCCTTCCCAGCGACGATCTGCATGCCGTCGTCGCCGCCAAGATTGCCACCGCCCAGAGCAACGACCACACCCATTTCAACGCCGAGGGGGTACGGCTCCTGGCGGAACAGGTCGTCAAGACCCTCCAGCCTCTCTTGCGTCGGCCGTGACGGCGGGACCTGGGCTGGATAAGTCGGCAGAGGTTGGCCAGAGGAGGGTCATACGCATGTCTCTCGCACGAGTCTGCCAGGGGTTGCTGGCGGCGGGGCTGGCGGTTTCCGCGGTGGCGGCGGCGCCGGTCGTCGGCAAGGTCGCCAACTCGGGAGATTGGCTGCGCGGGGTGATCCCGCTGCCGCATGAGGTCGCCATCACGGAGCAGGTCACGTTGCCGGCCAGGGAGGTGCGGATCGTCCTGCGCGAGGGATCCGGGGCCCCGGCGCAGACCGGCTGGCGGGGGTTGCAGGCGCTGTTTCGGGAGAAAGCGGGGGTGGACGGCGGCGCCGGTGCGGGCTTTGAGATCACCCTGGGCTTGTGCGATACGCAGGGGCGCCTGGGTGACCTGACGGTCCCGGATGCGGCGCGCTTGCAGGAACTCCCCAACCGCAGCCAGGCCTACCTCATCCGCCCCATCGGCAAGGACCGCCTGGTCCTCGCCGCGCTGGACTCGCGCGGGCTCTACTATGCGGCTCTGACCCTGCGGCAGATGCTCGAACCGCGCTTTCACGGCGACCTGGTCGATCTGCCGTTGGCCACGATCACCGATTGGCCCGACCTGGCCGAGCGCGGCGAATGGGGCGGCTCTTCGGTGCGCGACCTCGAGTGGCTGGCTGAGCGCAAGATGAACCTGGTGGAGTTCCACTCCGAGCACAGCGTCGACGCGCAGGGGAAGGCCAGCGCCAGCCTCGACCCGGCCCTGCTGCGGCGCGGGGAACTGCACGGGGTGACCATGGTCCCCATCATCTCGCACCTCAACGGCATCGGCAGTCGCGGCGCCTACAAGGCCTATCCGGAGCTGCAAGGGAAGGGCAAAGCCGCGGTTTACGCCGATGACAGCGTGACCCTTATCGCCCCCTGCGCCTCACACCCGAAGCTGCGCGAGATACTGGCCGCTTGGATGTGCGGTTTCGCGGCGGCCGGCGACGTCCGTGACATCAGTTGCTGGCTGGGCGAGCTGCGCCAACGCTGCGAATGCGAGGAATGCGCCAAGACCGGCCAGTTCGCGCTGGAGACCCGCGCCTTCGTCGAAGCCTGGCGCGAGGCCCGCAAGACCTACCCCGATCTGCGCATCCGCATCCTGCTCACCCAAGGCAGCTACGACAGCAACGACAAGGTGCTGGCCGAGATTCCGCCCGAGGTCGGCGTCACCTACTACGATGGCGGCCGCACCTACGATTCTTCGCCGCAGCCCATGATCTACCCGCTGCTGCAAGACTACGCGGCCAAGGGCGGCTGGCTGGGTTGCTACCCGCAGCTCACACCCTCCTGGCGCATCGTCAGCCCCTGGAGCTGCCCGCAGTTCATCCGCTTCCGCCTGACCGAGTTCGTCGACAAGAAGCTCACCAGCCTGGGCGGCTATGTCGTGCCCGACAACCGGCTGTTCGACTTCAATGTGACCGCCGCCGCGGAGTGGAGCTGGAATGCGCACGGTCGCAGCGAGCGCGACTTTGCTCTGGCCTGGGCCACGCGCCAGGGCTGCGCCGAGCCTGAGGCGGTGGCGGACTGGGCCATGTTGTTGGGTCCGGTCTCCTGGGATCTCTACGGCGCCCGCCTGGTGGAGCGTTACCTCTTCCACCCGGACGCCTTCCGTAACCTCATCTCGGCGCGCGCCAAAGTGCCTTTCCAGAAGGGCTTTCTGGGCCTGATCCGCGACCGCGAGCAACTGCAGCGTAACCGGCAGGCCTGCGTCGAGGCGCTGCGGCTCGCCCGGCAGGCCGGCCCGCCGACGGTCCTGGCCGAATCCGAGGCCATCCTGAGCTACTACGACATGGTCATCGCGATCTGCGACCTCTGCGACACCCTGGCGGGCAAGGCCGCCATCACCCCCGCCACCCGGCGCCTGTTGCAAGACCAGATGAATCGGCTGGCCCTGGTCGGCGGACTGAACCTCGACGCCCTCGCCGACTGGGAGCGGGCCGCGGCCGTCGGCGCCGGCGGGGGACGCTTCCGGGAATGCCTCGAGGCCACCGCCAACACGGTCCAGGCCGTGGCCGTGGCCCTGGAGCCGTACGGAGTCCGCAACCCGAATGTGCTGATGATGGGCCGCGAGATCGGCAGGTGGACCGTCGAGGACTTCCGTGAGAGCGCCAGGATCAGCCGCGAATGGGAGGTGACCAACCTGCTGGCGGGGCCGGGGACGTACCTGGTGACCTTTCATTACACCGCCGGCTGGAACGGCCTGAACCCAACCCGCGCCGCGCTGCTGGCGGTCCCGGCCGCCGGGGCGGCGACGGCTCGCCGGGAACTCAGCGTCGACGCGCACCCCGGCGTCACCGGCCACCGCAGCACCGGCAATACCTACCGTCTGGCGCTCGAGGCGTACGATCCCGGTTGCCGCTACCTGGTCGCGGCAACCGTCAGCGGCACCCGGCCGCAGGACCAGGCCGAGGGCCGTACCGGCTGCAGCGGCGTGGTCCGGCTGCAGCGTGAGCGCGACCCGGATTGGCAGACGCGGGTGCTGCAGGTCGAGCCCCTGGCGGACGGGGAAGTCCCGAGCGGCCTCAAGACCGCCTTCTCGGGCCAGGGTATCCGCGTCGGCGTGGTGGTCGGCGGCTATGGTTCTGAGAGCCTCTTGCGGTTGCTGGCGAAGGAGCCCGGCCTGGACGCGGTCGCGGTGCCCGGCGGCGACCTGCGCCTGTCGGAGTGCCAGGTGCTGATCCTGCCGCAGTTCCGCAGCGACATGGCGCCGACCGACCTGGTCAGCCAACTCGAAGCGTACGTGCAGGCAGGGGGCGGGCTGATCAGCACCCACGACGCCGTCGGCTACCGCCAGATGCCCGCCCTTCTCACCTCCGTGTGCAAGGGCGGTAGTGGCCATGTGCGCGAGGAGAACTGGAAGATCAGCGGCAGCCACCCCGTGACCGCGGGGCTGACCCCGGATGCAACGCTCGCCCAGGCGTACTTCGATCACGTCGAGATCGAGGCCGGGCCGACTGGCATCGTGGTCGCGGTCTCCGAGAAGAGCGGCAGACCCGTGCTCGTCGTCGGCGAGCCCGGCAAAGGCCGCTACGTCGCCTGCGGGCTGCTTCCTGGCTTCAGCGCCGACGCCCAGGAAGCGCCGCCGACCGCCGACGAAGCCCGGCTGCTGCTGAATGCCGTGCGCTGGTGCGCCCGGGCGCGGTGAGAGGGGGAGCGGCTCAGCGGGGCATGCGCCCCCGTGGAGCTTCGCCCTCCAGAGACCGCCGACTGTCGGGTCGGCTCTGGCCGCGAGCCGCGGCCGCTCCATTCCCCTGGAGAGGCGCCTGGCCGCAGGCGCGGCGGTGGAGCCCACCGCATCTCCACCGGATTCTGGAGAGGCGCCTGGCC
>CAIZKT010000418.1:0-18104 GCA_903933565.1 uncultured Victivallales bacterium
CGTCCCGGCCGGATCGGAAGCCGCCCCGCCGCCCGGGGGGCGCTCCGCCCAGACGGCGGCGTGCCGGGTCGGCTCAGCGCCCCTGTACGTGCCCTCCAAACCTCGGGATAGAGCCGAAGCCTGGCCTGAGGCGGGCTCAAGGAGGGGGGCGCGAAACCGGTCCGCCCCAAACCCATTCCACCCCACTACCACATTGTGGTTGTATGCGGGGGTTGTGCTATGGTAGGGTGACGGTGTCTGCGACGCGCGCCAAGCCCGCGTGTGACCAGGAGACAAGCAAGCCCCCTGTCTGCTTGAGTCAGGCATTTGCAGAGTGTGGGCCGAGACAAGACGGACGCCGGAGAATCGGGAAGAGATACGATTCAGGCGCTTATAGAGCGGAAAGACCTAGTTGTGCCCGTGAATTCTGCAGACACTTCTGGCGTGCGCACGCACGCATTTCAGCCTCTCCTGGAGTCTTGCGGTCGGCAGCGCCGAACGGGCCGCGTGAGGACGGTCACCAGGGTGCTGGCAGGCGCAGCCTGGGTGTCCGCGGCACTGTGTTCTGCAGCTCAGGCCGGGACGGTGTATGTCAACGGCGCGGTCGGCGTCGGCGGCAATGGGACGTCGTGGGAGACCTCATTCCGCACGATCCAAGCGGGAATCAACACCGCCGCGCTGGCGGGTGGCGGTGAGGTGTGGGTCGCCGCGGGCACCTACACGGAAAGCATCAGCCTGGCGTCTGGAGTCTCCCTGTATGGCGGTTTCAGCGGGACGGAGACCACGCTGGCGGAACGTCAGCCGCGGTCTCGGCCGACGCTGATCGACGCGAGTCGGTCCGCTGCCGGCAGCCGAGCGGCTCACGCGGTCAGGGTGCGCGGCGCCAGTGCCGCGCGTCTGGATGGCTTCGTCATCGGTGGCAGCGGCGGCGGGGCGGGCGTGGTCGAGAACAACGGCGGCATCAGTTTGGTGGACTCGACGGGTATCGTGGTGGCAGATTGTGTGATCACCGACAACCAGGGATCGGCGCGCGGCAATGCGCTCAACGCGCTGCGGTCCTCCTTCGTCCTGGAGCGCTGCCGCGTGATCGGCAACCAGAACGACTTCGGCGCGACGGTATGGCTGGAGTCTTGTGTTGCCGAACTGCAGAACTGCCTGGTCGTTGGCAATACGGCCCGCGGCGCGGTGCTGCACTGCGTGGGCTCAGACCCAGCTCCCAGTGATCGCGGCCTGGCGCCGTCGACGCTGAACCCCGCGGTTGGGGGCTCGTCCCTGACGCTCCGCCACTGCACCGTTGCCAGGAATTCCGGCACGTCCGTGGTCCACTGTTCACAGGGATCCTCTCCCGTAATCGCCAACAGCCTGTTCGTCGAGAACCACGGCACCCTGGTCTATGAGGGTGATGCGGGCTCGGATCCGCAGCTCCAGAACTGCCTGCTGTTCGGCAATATCCCTGGGAGTAGCGGCCTGTACTACGACAACGAGGTCGGCTGGCTCGCGGACGCCGCCGCGATCAACCTGCTGGTGCCGGGCACTCACGTGCTGGAGGGGGATCCGCGCTTCGTCGATCCCGGGTTGTCCAGCGCCTGGACCGAGGCGCCAGCTTACGACACGGCGTCCGGCCGCACCGTTTTCACCGACAGTGGCGCGCACTGGCTGCCCGGCGAACTTGCCTGGCGCTTGTTGGCACCCGACACGGCGCCAGGAGACAGCTTCCAGGTCCTGGTCCTGAGCAATACGGCCACCTCCCTCGAGGTCGCCTTCGACCAGCGCGCCCGGGCGGCTGTCGGCGTTACCTACCGCATCCTCGACTACCACCTGCAGGACGGCTCGGCGGCGATCGACCGTGGTGCGGCCGCGGCGGCGGCCCGGCTCGACGATGACGGCGAGGTACGGCTCGCCATCGACCCGCAGGGCGATATCGGCGCCGACGAGGCGCCCGCCAGCTACATGCCCGCGCCCGACCTGGCCGCACCCGTATCGCAGGTCGGCGTGCTGCCGGCCGGCACGCGCTCCGGCGCCTTCGAGATCCCGTACCTGGCCACGGACGCGGAGGGACCGTTGCTGTCCGTTCGGCTGTACTACCGCCGCGGCGGCGGCGCCTGGACGCTCTACCCGGGAACGCCGGGACCGAGCTCGGTTGCCTTTGATTCGGCTACGGCAGGCGGTGCCGGCCGCTACGAGTTCTACACCGTCGCCACGGACGCCGCCGGCAATGTGGAGCCCGCTCCGAGTAGTCCAGACGCGGCGACCTACGTCGTCAGCAGCCTGCCCGACAACCGGCTCTACGTCAAGGGTGACGCCAGCGGATCTGAATCGGGGGCGACCTGGGCGGATGCCCTGCGTGACCTGCAGGCGGCAGCCGATGTAGCGGCGGCGCTCGGGGTGCCGGAGGTGTGGGTCGCCGCCGGGGTCTACCGAGTCAGCCTGGTGATGCCCAGCCAGGTCGCGCTATACGGCGGTTTCGCCGGCAGCGAAACGCTTCTGTCGGGGCGGGCGGTGCGGGTGCAACGCACGATCATCGATGCCTGGCAGGCGCCGCGGCGCGGCCAGGCCGGGAGCTTCGGCGCCGTGAGTATCGACGGGGCTGTCGGCGCGCGGTTGGACGGTTTCTATGTGACCGGGGGGGTAGCGCAGGATGGCTCCGTGTATTTCGGCGGCGGGGTTTACCTGGCAAACGTCGATGCAAGCACCGTCGTGGCCAACTGCGTCATCAGCGGCAACCAGGCCTATTACGGGGGTGGCATCTCCTGTGGCGCTGATGCCGCGCCAACCCTGGTGAACTGCGTGATCTCCGGGAACTACGCGATCTACCAGGGTGGCGCGCTGTACTGCTCATCCGGCTCGCATCCGACCCTCAGCAACTGCACCCTTGATGCCAACCTGGCGGGCTACTACGCCGGCAGCGGTATCCTGTGCAACGGCGCCAGTCCGACCCTGGCCAACTGCATTATCTCGAATCACCTGGACTACGGCCTTTATCTCGTGAACCCAAGCTCGCAGGCGCTGCTCCTCTCCTGCCTCTTCTTCGGCAATGGCACCGCCGACGCCTATCTGTGGGGCACGGACGTGGGGGTTGAGGGGCTGAACCTGCGCCTGGCCGACGCCGCCAACAACCTCGCCGGCGACCCACGCTTTGCAGTCGAGCAGGCGGGGGCCTGGACGGCGTCGCCGACCTGGAGCGATGTGACCCAGGTCACCAGCGCGACGGACGCCAGCGCGGCGTTTCCGCCGACGGCCCTGATCGGGCACGCGCTCCGGGCGAAGGTGTCGCGAAACTTCAGCTACTTCATCCTCAACCACACGGCAACCACGCTGGGTCTGGTGGGAGATTGGCACCTGGACTTCACCACCGGCGACGCCTACCAGATCACCGAGTTCCGCCTGGAGAACGGTTCAGCCGCGCTGGACCGAGCCCGGGCCGCGCTCCTGGCGGCAACCGACATCGACGGTGACCCGCGTCCTGGGCCCGACGGGCTGAGCGACATCGGGGCGGACGAAGCCGATCCGGCCTGGCTGCCGCCGGTGCTTGCGGACGGCACCCCCCCGCAGTCGCTCGTGCGAGCTCTGCCTGCCACGGTCGTCGGGGCTGTGTTCGACATCCCCTTCGGCGCCTCGGATCTGGAGTCGGGGATCCTGTCGGTGCAGCTCTACTACCGCCAGGACGGCGGCGCCTGGACGCCGTATGGCACTCCGGTCAGCGCCAGCCCGATCTCCTTCAACGCCACGACGACGGGCGGGGAAGGCCGCTACGAGTTCTACACCGTGGCCCGTGACCTTGCCGGCAATGTCGAGGCGGCCCCCCTGGCGGCCGACGCCACGACGCGGATCCTGGCGGCGTACGACGGTGCCCGCCTGTACGTCAACGCGGCGGCGACGGGAAGCGGCAGCGGCACAAGTTGGGCCAACGCCTTCACCAACCTCACCGCGGCGCTGCCGGTGGCCGAGTCCATCGGCGCCAGCGAGGTCTGGGTCACGAAGGGGGTCTACAGCGGGCCGATCACTCTGCGGCCGAATGGCTTCGCCCTCTACGGCGGCTTTGTCGGCAGCGAGGGATCCGTGCTGTCGGGTCGCGATGTCCTGGGCAACGCCACGGTACTGACGGTAGCTTCGCCGGCCTGCGTCGTCACAATTCAGGGGAATGGCTGCCGACTCGACGGGTTTAGGGTGACGGGCGGCTCTCGACCCAGCAACTACGGTGGAGGCATCTACAGCAGCGGCACGGGCACCGTCATCGCCAACTGTCAGATCGTGGGCAACTACGCCTACACCGGTGGCGGCATCTACGTCGGGGGGCCAGGCACGCTGATCGAGAACTGCGCATTCGTCGCGAATTCCGCCGACGGGAGCTACGGGCAAGGCGGCGGGATTGCCGTGGGCGGGACTGGGGCGAGCATCCGCAACAGCCTGATCGCGTCCAACTGGGCCGGTTACGGCGGCGGCATCCATGCCGGGGGCTCCAACCTGTCCATCACCAATACATCGCTGGTGGGCAATTCCGCTAGCCGCAACGGTGCTGCCATGGCGCTGGCTGGGCCGGGCCCGGTAACGGTCACCAACAGCCTGGTCCACGGCAATTCCGGCGGCGTCTACTGCAATGCCGCGAACACGGTCTTCCGCAATACCCTTTTCACCCAGAATGGACAACAAGGCCTCTACGACTATGCCCTTGACGGGCCCGAATTGCGCCACTGCCTCTTCAACGGTAACCCGGACGGGGACTATGTGGATAGGTACGGGGCGGCGGGATCCAACACGAGACTCACGGGTGCCAGCGCGCTGAACCTGCAGCTCCCGGGCGCCGTGGGCAACCTCGAGGGTGCTCCGCGGTACGTTGCCGGTCCGGAGGGCAGCTGGACGGCTGACCCGGACACCAGCCAGGCCTCGGCGCGGCGCTATGTGTTCACGGATGCCACGGCGACGTTCGCCCCCGACGCGCTCAGCGGCCGTCTTCTGGAGTATAGCGCGGGCTCCAACTACCCGGCGCTGATCATCGGCAACACGGCGACCACCATCACGGCCATCGGTAGTGCCCCGAGCGTCGGCGCCGGCACCGCCTACCGCGTCCTCGACTTCCATCTGCAGGATGGCTCCGCCGCCCTGGACCACGGCGAGCTGACGGCGGCGCCGGCGACCGACGCCGAGGGGACCCCGCGGCCGGGGGCGGACGGGTGGGTTGACATCGGTCCGTACGAGGCGCCGGCGGCGTATCTGCCGGCCACGGATACCCAGCCGCCGGACTCGCGTGTGGCGGACCTGGCGACGGCCTCCGGCAAGGCCACGGTGTCCATCCCGTTCCTGGCCTCCGATGCCCAGGGCGGCGTGTTGGGGGTTAAGCTCTGGTTCCGCCGTGACGGCGGCGACTGGACCCGGTACGGCAGCGCCGTTGCTGCCAGCCCCGTGGCCTTCGACTCGGCGAGCGTCGGCGGCGATGGCCGCTACGAGTTCTACACGATCGCCATCGACCTCGCCGGGAACCGCGAGGCAGCGCCGGCCACAGCGGACGCGGCGCTCTGGATCATGAGCACGTTTGTCGGCACCCGCTTGTACGTCGACCCGAGCGCGACCGGCAGCGAACACGGCGACGCTTGGGCCACGGCGCTGCATTCCGTCGCCGCGGCTACTGTCTTCGCCAGGGACCTGGGCATCCCGGAGATCTGGGTGGCGCGCGGCGTCTACCCCGAAGCCATCTCGATCCCGGCCAACACGGCGCTGTACGGCGGCTTTGCGGGAGGGGAGAACACGCTGGCGGGTCGACTGCCGCTGGTGAACCTGACGGTGCTGGATGGCGGCGCCATGGCCTCCGGAGACCTGGTGTTGGTCGAGGGAGTCAGCAACACGCTCCTCGACGGCTTCGTCATCATGCGGGCCCCCGACGCGGCGGTCCTGTTCCGCGACGCGGATGGCAGCAACCGTATGGAGAACTGCCTGGTGACCGGCAACGGTTGGGGCTACGGCAATTGGCCGGGGGCCATCCGCTGCGACACCGCCTCCCCGACCCTCTCGGGGTGCTCGATCAGTGGCAACCGCTACGGCGGTGTCACCATCGAGCCGGGCGCCCCTACCCTCGTCAACTGCCTGATTGCGGGCAACTGGAGTAACCCCATCAATGCGTCGAACCGCGACTTCAGCGGTGGCCTCACCACCGTCAAGAACTGCACGATCGCCGACAATGATACGGGCATGTGGGTGTATCAGGGTGAGGTGTTCTTATTCAACTCGATCGTGGCTGGAAACGGCGGCTCCGGGGTGACCTTCTACCCCGAATTCGGCGGCGGCAGCGGCGCCCTCTGGCTGGTCTCCTGTCTCCTCCACGGCAACGCGGACAACGATGTCACCTTCGATGGGGTCGGCTATTCCGGGGCGGCGGCAATCAATGCTCAGGTGCCGGGTGCCTGGCTGAATCTGGATGGCGACCCGCTGTTCCGCGCGGGGCCGTCGGGCGCGTGGACGGCCGCGGCGGAGGTACACGAGGATACGGGACGGACGGTGCTCACCGACACCACCGCGGTATTCACCCCGGGAGTCCTGGTCGGCAAGTGGTTGCGGGCCAATACGAGCCAGGAGTTGCAGCTCTTGATCCTGGCGAATAGCGAGACCACGGTGGAGGTCCTGGGCACGTTCTACTCCCCAGCGCGGGCCGGGGACAATTACCGCATCATCGACTACCAACTCCGCAGCGGCTCGCCCGCTATCGACAGCGGCTACTCCCTGGGGCCTGAGTTTGACCTGGTCGGCCAAGCTCGCCCGGTCGACATCCGGGGCTGGGGGCAGGATGGAACCGGCACCGAGTACGACGTCGGCGCCTACGAGTTCACCTCAGAGGGCCCCAGCGACCTCGCGATCACGCCGGCGACGGCAGTGCTGATCGTGGGGGTGCCCGGCGGACCCTTCGCGCCCGCGGGCGCCGACTGGACCCTGCACAATGGCGGCGCGGCACCCCTCGACTGGGTCGCCGACACGAGCTCAGCGTGGCTGCGCCTCACGCCGACGCGGGGGACGCTCAGCCCGGGCGAGTCGACGACGGTCGTACTGACCTTGAACCCCGCCATGGCGCCGACGCTGCCGGCGGGCGTATACCCCGGCACCCTCGAGTTCCAGGACACGGCGGGCGGCGGCGCGCAGACCCGGAGCGTGTCGCTGCGGCTCGGCCCGGACTACTTCACGCAGGGGTTCGAGGATGGGGTTGCCGACCTCTGTAACCAGACGCTGGTGTTCACCCCCACCGGCGGCCGGGCGGCAGGCTACTCGGCCGTACGCCGGACCGCGTCCTGGGGCTTCCCCACCAACCCGGTCGGCGGCATCCCCATCTCGTTTGACTATGCCCGTTACGCCATCATCCCGTTGCCCGCGGGACGGACGATCCCCTTCTTCGGCCTCCCCTATGCGTCGTTCCTGGTTGGGGCGGATGGCTTTGTGGCCTTTGGGATCTACGACTACGCCGGGATCCAGGCACTGCGTGAGGAGCACTTCTCCCGGCCGCAGATATCCGGGCTGTTTACGCCCCTGAACCCGTCTGTCGGCGGCCGGGTTCTCTGGCAGATTTTCGATGACCGCGCGGTGGTGACCTTCGACCGAGTGCCGGAGCGCGGCACGAACCACCCGAACAGCTTCCAGATCGAGATGTTTTACGATGGCACGATCCGGCTGACGCATCTGTGGGTCGAGGCGAGCAGCGCCCTGGCGGGACTGTCCAGCGGCGGCGGCGTGCCCACGGACTTCTACGGCAGTGTGCTGCGCAGCTACGTGCCCCGCTCCGGCGAACTGGCCTTCACCTGGTCGCACTGGCGGGCTGGCCAGCGGCCCGAGCTCGAACTCGAGGACAGGGACCTCGCCGGGGTCGGGCGGGCGGACGTGTCGGTGACCTCGCTGGCGGCCGACGCCGAGTCGCTGGTCCTGACCGAGACGCCGCCGTGGTCCGGCATCTTCCGCGGCGACATCCTCTTGGCGCTGGCGCCGGTGGTGACGGGGGATGGGGCGCTGCAGACTCTGAGCGACGACACCCTGACCGCACGCTATGCCGATGCGGACGATGGCAGCGGGCGGTCGGCCGAGGCCACCGCCACCGCCGTCGTGGACAACACCGCCCCGCTGCTCTCGGGCGTGGCCGTCAGCAGTGTCTCGGACTCCGGGGCGCTGATCTCGTTCGACACCGACGAACTGACCAGCGCCACGGTCCGCTACGGCACGGCGCTGGGGGACCTCTCCTCGTCGGAGTCGTCGCCCTGGGTGAGCGCCGCGCACCAGGTCCAGCTCCGGGGGCTGCCCCGCTTCGCGCAGATCTTCTTCGAGGTCATGGCCGAGGACCGGGCCGGGAACCAGGCCACGGACAACAACGCCGGCGCGGGTCACTCCTTCACGACCCGCGGCTGGGGCAATCTGCAGGTCCTGGCGCCGGCGGCCGCCACGGCCGAAACCTGGCCGGGCGCCAGCCTCACGGTGGACTGGAGGGTACGGAACGACGGTCAGGACACCGTGGAGACAGCGTGGGACGACGGCGTCTTCCTCTCGACGGATGATCAGATCGGTGCAGATACCTTCCTGGGCAGCGTGGCGGTCTCGGGCCCGTTGCCGGTCCCTGGCGAGCTGCCGGTGAGCGCTTCGGTGACCATCCCCCCAGTCCCTGCCGGGCAGTACTGGCTCGTCGTCAAGGCGGACGTACACCAGACGGTGCCGGAGACCGACGAGTCGGACAATGAGACCATCAGCGGGCCGTTCACCATCCTGAGCCCCAACCTGGTCTGCACGCCGGTGGGGTCGCCGCCGACGCTCGTCGCCGTTGGCGCTAGGCTCAGTCTCGCCTGGGACACCGCGAATCCGGGCGAGGTGCCAGCGCCGCTCGAGTGGCACGACAGCGTCTCCATCTCCAGCGACGACCAGCCCGGGGCGGATACGCTGCTGCGGACACTCGCCCACCCGGCGGGTCTGGCGGCGGGGGCCACGTTGCGGAGCAGCGCCGAGGTGTGGATCCCCAACCTCGATTCCGGAACGTACTGGCTCATCATCACGGTCGATGCCTGGCACCAGATTCCGGAAACCGACGAGTCCGACAATGTGCGGGTCATCGGACCCATCTCGGTGGACCGTCCGAATCTGGTCACCACGATCCTCGCCGCCCCGCTCCAGGCCATGACGCGCCGGGAGATCCAGCTCACCTGGGAGGTGACGAATCCGGCGAGCGTTGCCGTGCCGAGCTTGTGGGTAGACCGGGTTTATCTCTCGACCGACGACCAGGCCAGCGCCGACGATGTGGTGCTCGGGACCTATCCGCGGGAGGGCGAACCGCTGGCGGCCGACGGGCGCTACGAGCAGACGGTGACGCTGACCGTGCCAGAGGTCCCGGCCGGGCCTCACTGGCTGCTCGTCGTCGCCGACTACGACGGGACCCTGCTCGAATCTAGCCGCGCCGACAATACCGGCCGGGCCGGACCGATCCCGGTGTCGTTGTCGCCCTGCCCAGACCTGATCGTGAGCAGCGTCCTGGCGCCGCCGGACACCTACTCGGACCAGCGCATCGTCATCTCCTGGACCCTGGGCAACCAGGGCAACGAGACGGCGCTGGGGCCATGGACGGACCAGGTCTTCCTCGCCGCCGCGGCGCGGGCTCAAGAACCGCGACTGCTCGCCTCCTTTACCTTCACGGGAACGATCCCGGTGGGCGAGACCGTGACCCGGACGCAGGCGGTCCTCGTGCCCTTTGAGGTCTCAGGAACGCAGTTCGTGGTCGTATGCACGGACACGGGCAACACCGTCTTCGAGCGTTACGGCGAGGCGAATAACAGCGAGCGCAGCGCTGCCCCCATCGAGGTCACCCCGTTCCCCTACCCCAACCTCCAGGTTGAGGGGGTGACCGCGGGCCGCTTGGAGGTGGACGTTGGGGACGTGCTCGAGGTATCCTGGCAGGTGCTCAACACCGGCAGTGGGCCGACCAGCTCCCCGCGGGGCTGGGTTGACGGGGTTTACCTGTCGCTGGACGAGGGGCTGGATGAGACCGATGTCTGGGTCGGCGAGAGCCGCAATCCATCCTACCTGGACGTGGGCGGGAGCTATGCCAACCAGGTGCCGGTCAGAGTTTCCGGCGTCCGCGACGGCGACTACTACGTGCTGGTGCTGGCAGACAGCGGCATTCCCGGGGCGGTCAACGAGGGGCCGCTGGAGTCTGACAACCTCGGGGTCGGCCCCCGCCTCCATGTGAGCACGCCTCCACCCCCGGACCTGGTGATTTGGAGCGTGGTGGCCCCGCGTCAGGTCTTCTCGCGTGAGGTGCTCGAGGTGACCTGTCGCGTCAAGAACATCGGGGCCGGCCAGATCCGCTCCTCACAGACCTGGGAGGACGAGTTCCGGCTCTCGACCGACCCAGTCCTGGACAGCGGCGACCGGCTGCTGGGCCGCTTGCCCCGGACCTGGCAAAACTGCCATACCCCGGAACCGCCGTTCAACGTCGAGTACGAGAGCCACGAGAGCTTCACCCTGCCGGTGGACCTGCAGGGCGAGTTCTTCCTCTTTGTCCGTACGGATGCCCGGGACCAGATCGAGGAACTCGCGTTCGAGGACAATAACACCAACGCCGGTGGCAGAGCCCTCACGGTAGTGCTGACCCCGCCTCCCGATCTGGAAGTCATCAGCGTCGAGGTGCCGCCGGGCACCGTGCAGGCCGGTCATTCGTTCTCGGTAACCTACGAGGTCGCCAACTACGGGGCTACGGCAACCCCGCCAGGGGCCGCCTGGCACGACGCGGTGTACCTCGCCGCCGCGGCGGGCGCGGGTGGGTCGGAGGACTTGCTCCTGGGTACGCTCGCCGTGGCCACGAGCTTGGCGAGCGACGCCACCTACCGCCGTTCCCTGACCCTGGCTTCACCGCCCGACCTGCCGTCCGGCACCTATTTCCTCTACGTTGCCGCGGACGCTGGCGAGGCTCTCTTCGAGCTCAACGACCTGAACAACCGCTCTCTCCCCGTCAGCCTCGTGGTGGAATACCGCCCGGCGGACCTGGTCGTGCAGGTGACCGGCCTCGCGCCGACGGTGGCGGCAGGAACCGCCCTGACGCTGCGCTGGCGAGTGCAGAACCCGGGCCCGGGCGATACCCTGGTAGGAGCCTGGACCGACACGGTTCTGCTTTCCCCGAACGACATCGTCGGCGATGGGGATGACGTCCTCATGGGCAGCGTCACCCACAGCGGCGTCCTCGCCGGCGGGGCTGAGTACGACGAACGGCGGACCCTCGAGGTGCCCTTCAAGCTGGTCGGCGCGTACCGCCTCTTCGTGGTCACCGACGCCCTGCGCCAGGTCTACGAGAGTGACGAGACCAACAACGCCTCCCTGCCGCAGGCTCTGACCGTGACCCGTCACGTGCCGGACCTAGTGCTCAGCGCGGCGGCCATCGCGCCGGAAGCGGGGCGGCTGCGGCTGACCTGGACCGTGGCCAACCGCGGCGAGAACCGCACCAACGTCGCCGTCTGGCACGATACGGTCTACCTCGCGCCCGCCGCCATCTTCAGCATGGCGGACGCGGTTCTGCTCAAGAGCTTCTATCACACCGGGGTCCTGGACGCGGCGGCAAGCTACATGCGTTCTGAACTTGTCGAGGTGCCGCCGGAGCTCAACGGGAACTACTACGTGTTCGTGGTCACGGACTCGGAACACCTGGTCGAGGAACTCGGGGTGCTGGAGAACAACCTGCGCCTGGCTGGCACCCTCTCGCCGACGCCTGATGACCTGTTGCCGGGGAATGTCGGCTTCGACCAGTTGCGCACCCGCCTTGATCTGGTGGTGGAGCAGGTGATCACCCCGGTGGCTGCCTACAGCGGTCAGGAGGTCCCCATCACCTGGACCGTGCGCAACCGCGCCACCCGCATGACCGGCGACACGCCGCTGCGGCCAGAGTTCGGCAACGGTACCTGGGTGGACCGCGTCTACCTCTCTCGCGACCGCATCCTCGATGCGGATGTCGATACCTTTCTGGCCGAGGGCACCGCCCGCCTCGCGGACTGGCGCGACGTCGCCGCCGACACCGGTTCCTACCTGTACCAGGAGTACACCGCGACGAGCCGCTGTCGGGTTCCCCTCGGGCTCTCTGGGCCGTTCTTCTTCATCGTGGTCACCGACCGTACCGGGGGGATCACGGAGTATGATCACGAAGACAACAACCTCGGTCTGCCGGCCCAGAGCACCGACGTGCGGCTCCTGCCGCCCGCGGATGTCACGGTGTCCGCCATCGCGGTTCCGGAGCGCCTGACGCTGGGCGAACCCCTCTCGGTGGCGTACACCCTGGCGAACCCCTCCGAGCAGCCCTTCGCGGGGGTCTGGTGGGACCGCCTGTACCTGTCCGCCGACCCACAGTTCAGCCTGGATGATGTCCTGGCGGCCGAACGTGGGCATGACGCGATAGCTCAGGCGGAGGACACGATCCCCGCTCACGGCTCCCGCGACTACCGCTTCGCCGGGGACGCGGCGGGCCTCCCGCCGGGCGCCTACCACCTGGTTGCGCGAGCCGATGTCCGCAACAGCGTCGCGGAGACCAACGAGACCAACAACACCCTGGTCTCGGCCGAGACCATGACGGTGGACGCCCCGTCCCTGGAACCCGTGTACGCCGACGGGCAGGTCCCGGTGCGGACGGAGCTCGCCTATCAGGGCGAAGGCGATCATCGCTCGTTCGAGTTCCGCTTCCCGGTCGAAGCGGGGGAGGTGATCTCGGTTGAACAGACGTCGTTGCTCGGGGTGTTTGCGGGCGACGTCAGCGCCTTCGCCGCCCTCGACCGTCGGCCCGCGACCGAGGCCGACGCCGACATCGTCCAGTCCTGGTGGAACGCCAGCAACCCACTGCTCCTCCCCGCCGGACCCGCCGGCGTCTGGCATCTTACCCTGTCCGTCAGCGCGGCACGGCCGCCGGGCGAGGAAGACTACTGGTGTTACTCAGCCTTTGGGTTCACCCTCGGCGTGCAGCCGCCGCGGCCGGTAACGGCGGCTAATCGGGAGGTCGCCGTGGCAGGCAGCGCCATTCGCGATCAGGCCAAAACTCTGTACTTCAAGTTCGAGGATCCCGGGAACCGCACGCTCCGTATCGTGCCTACCGGCTTACCCACCTACAGCGTTGTTACTACCATTTTCGACGCCGGTAGCCATAGCACCTGCACGCTGGACCATCGGCGGCATGCCGTGACCGATCTGCGGGTGTCCTACAACCAGGCCCCGACCCCCTGGAACTGCGAGGTCGAGCAACTGAGCTGGTTCTACGCCGCGGCCCAGTCGTTCGAGAGTGCCCCCCTGATTATCCCACGGACCCAGGCGGGCACCTACTACCTGCGCCTGGATGTCCGCGACCTGAACGCCTACATGTGGTGGTGGAACCCGCGGATGCTCTACGGCGGCGATCCCGAGGAGCGTTTCAGCATCCGCCTGGAGCCGCTGCCGTTCACGGTTTTTGCGGTGGAGCCGACCGCGGTGGGGAACGTCGGCGAGGCCACCCTGCGGCTCACGGCGTCGCGCTTCGTGGCCACCTCACGCCTCAAGCTATTGCGGGATGGCCTGGCGGTGCGCGAACCCGTCCGGGTCGACCGGGTGGCGGCAGACCCCGCGCTCGCCTATGCCACCTTCGACTTCCGCGGCCTGACCCCGGGAGCGTATCAGATCCAGGTCACCGACCCGGAAGGTGAGATCGGAACCGTAGCGCTCGAACTGAAACCCGGTACCGGGCCGGCAGTCCACGCCAGCCCGGATGGACCGGGAAGCATCCGCCGGGGCCAGACCTACGTCTTCTACGTGAACTACGGCAATAACGGCGACGCGGACGCGGTGGCACCGCTGCTGCTCATCCGCAACCTGGACACCAACGCCTTCTCGGTCGGTCGCGACGGCTTGACGAATCTCGCCGTGCCGCCCGGAGCAACGCTGCAAGTGCTGGGGCTCGGCCGGGAGCTCCGGGCCGGACGCCTGCGCCCGGGAGAGAACCACAACATCCCCCTGTACTTCAACTCCGCCGCGGACTCCGGGAATTTCTGGGTCGATATCGTGACCGCGGACGACCCCCGCCCGCTCGAGGTGTCGGCCCTCGAGGCCCAGATTCGGCCGGCGGGGATGACGGACGCTCAGTGGGCCGCGGCGATGCCGCAGATTCTCAGCCAGATGGGGCCCACCTGGGGCGATTTCGTCAGGGCCTTGGCCAGCATGGCTAGCTTCCTGGACGAGGTCCAGATGCGCACCGCCGACGTGGATACCCTCTTCGCTGCGGTCTACCGCGAGACGATCGAACCTGCTATCCTGGCGAGTACGGCCACCGCCCTGGTCGTCGGCGAGCCCCTCCCGGACCTGCTGGCCAGCCGCGGGGAACGACTCTACGCGGTGGCCGTGGAGGCCTCCCAGACGCTCGTGCTGTCCGTGACCACCCCAGCGCCCGCGGCACAACACACGCTGTCCGTCCGCCTGGACGAGCCGCCCACCGCCGAAATCTACGACCTGCAGACTGGACCCATCCTCGGGGAGCACGCCGAGATCGAGGTCCCCTGGACCCGAGCCGGAACCTACTACCTGCGGGTCCTCGACGAGGGCACGGCAGGGCCTCCGCACCCGCTCAGCGTCCTGGCGAAATACCGCGTCCTCGAGATCGGCGGGGTAACCCCCGGACAGGCGACTAACGACGGACCGCTGACGCTCCAGGTGAAGGGGGCCACCTTCAGCCCCTACATGGGAGCGATCCTGCTACCCGCAGGCGTAACCGATCCGGCCAGCGGCTTGCGGTCCACCCACGTCAGCCGCGAAACGGCGAGCTCGCTCACCGCCACCTTCGACCTGACCGCCGCCGCGCCGGGCTCCTATGACCTGCGGATCGAACGCCTGCGTTACCCGGTCATCTCCGTGGCCCCCGGCACCGGCGAGTGGATCGTCGGCGCTGAGGTGACCGAGGAGATGACCCTTCCCGCCGCGCTGCGGGTCGTCGACGCGGGGCGGGGAGGCGCCGTCGGAGAGAGGGCGCCCGCGACGCCCGCGACGAGCAGCGGAGTCCGCAGTTCCAGAGCGGAAGCCGTGGCGCCGGCGGCAGCTCGAGGTACCCGGGACGTGATGGACCTTTGCGACGTCTGCGGCACGAATACCGCTGATCTCATGTCGTACTACACGGCGGCGTGGGCAGGTGCGAACACGGTGGGGTGGGCCATGGGGGACTATGCGCGGGAGTGCATCGAGCACTTCATCGGCCCCATTGCCGCGCGTGCCACCGGCACGCCGCTCTACTATGGGCCGACAACCCAGTTCGCCCGGGACCTCATGGACGACGATCTGGTCAAGGCCTGGGTCGAACTGATCCGGCTGAAGGTCTACTCCAAGATCGTCCGGTCCAGACTCGCGACGGGAATGCGCTGCGGTGAGGTGAAGGTGCTGAATCTGCAGAGCCTCTTATCTCCGGATGTGCGCACTGAGCGGTTCCAGTTTGCGACCTCGGGTGGCGGCCTGGGGGTCACGTTGGGGAGTGTTCCCGGCCAGGGCTGTCCGCGGCCGGAGATGATGGATGGGGAGGTCAACATCCGCAAGGACTGCGATGCGCAAGGGTGCTGCGGGGGAGTCACGGTCATGATCCTCGGCATGTGGTTTATGGCTGAAGATGTCTACGACTATTGCCCAGGGACGTGCCCCAGGTGCGGGTTCATGGCCACCTCCGCCTACGGTATGATGGCGCAACTGGAAACCTGCGGCTGGGCCGTGGATTTCCGCCTTTCCATTGAGGTGCGCCCGGAGCCCGTTATCTTCACTATGGACTGCCCTCAGACCGGCGCCGACAGCAACAACCGGGCCAGCGGTTGCACCAACCCGCCGAGGCCGACCCCGGCCAGACCGCCCGCGCCCCCGGCGCCACGGCCGGGCGGTGGCGGCAGCGGTGGCGGCAGCGGCGGTGGCCCTGGGGACGGCAGCGGCGGTGGTGGCGGTGGCAGCGGTGGTAGCGGTGGCGGCTACAACCCGAACTACGTCGCCTCCTCGGACCCGAACGACATCACCGGCCCGGCTGGCATCGGCGCAGAACACTGGGTCGGCCAGCAGGGCGCCCTCAGCTACCGGATCCGCTTCGAGAACGTGGCGGATGCGAGTGCCCCGGCGCAGGTGGTCACCGTCACCCAGCAACTCGATCCGGACCTCGACTTCCGCACCTTCCGCGTCGACGACTTCGGCTGGGGCGACGTCTACGTGGAACTGCCGGGAGAGCAGGCCGTCTATCACCGCCAGATCGACCGGACCGCGAGCGGCGGTTTCGTGGTCGATGTGACCGTCACCGCCAATGTCCAGACAGGCCTGGTGAAATGGACCCTGACAACCCTCGATCCGGCGACCGGCGACCTGCCCCTGGACGCTCTGGCCGGGTTCCTCCCGCCCAACGACACCAGCGGCCGGGGTGAAGGCTTCGTCTCCTACACCGTGCGCCCGCGGCGTGATGCGGCCAGCGGCAGCCTCATCGAGGCCCAGGCCAGAATCGTCTTTGATCTCAACGAGCCCATCGATACCCCGGTCATCTTCAACACCCTGGACGCGGCGCTGCCGCAGAGCCGAGTCGAAGCCGCCACCCCCGACCCGTTGAGCGCCGAGATCGCCGTCTCCTGGAGTGGCTTGGACGAAGGCTGTGGCCTGGCCGGGTTCACCGTCTATGTGTCCGACCGCGGTGGGCCGACTACGGCCTGGCTGCTGGGCACCGGCCTGACGGCGGCCGTCTTCCAGGGCCAACGCGGTCATACCTACAGCTTCTCCTGCCTGGCCGAGGATCGGGTCGGCAACCGCGAACTGGCGCCGCCCCAGCCCGACGTCACCGTGGTCGTCCACGGTGACCCGCCGCAGGCCTTTGACGATGCCTATACGACGCCCGAGGACACCGTCCTGCGCGTCGACGCTGCCAACGGCGTTCTCGCCAACGACCAGGACCCGGAAGGGGCGCCGTTGACGGCAGAACTCGTAGCGTCGCGGGCGCCGGGAGCGCTCACCCTGGCCGCGGATGGCTCGTTCGTCTATACCCCTGCGCCCAACTTCAACGGCCCGTTCAGCTTCACCTACAGGGCTCTCGACGGTCAGGATGGCGGGGCCGTGGCCACCGTGGTCATTACGGTCCTGGCGGTCAACGATCCGCCCACCCCCGCGGACGATCGCCTGACCGTCGAACAGGACAGCATCGACAACTGGTTTGACCCGCTGAGCAACGACACCGACCCGGAGGGAGATCACCTGACACTGCGGGGAATCGGGGTGGCGGAGCATGGCGTCGCACAGCTCGTGGCCGGCTGGATGCACTACACCCCAGATCCGGGGTACTACGGCTCGGATCACTTTGACTACACCGTCAGTGATGTGGCCGGGGCAAGCGCTGGCGCTCAAATCAGCGTGGCCGTCGTCGGCCGCGTGACGATCACCTTCCAGCCCAGGTGGAATCTCTTCTCTCTGCCCGTGGATCCGCTGGAGCCCGACGCGGTGACACTGCTTGCCGGGCTGCCGTATCTCGGACCTGTGTGGGCCGTGACTGGCCGCGCCTTGACGCCCGCAACGACGCTCAAGCCCCTGCAGGGCTACTGGCTGTTCCTCGAGGAGCAGCCCGGCCGGGCGGAACAGACCGTCAGCCTCGAGGTTCGCGGGCTGCGCCTCGCCGGGGTGTCGCCGAGGTTAGCTGCAGGCTGGCACCTGTTCGGGCCGCCTGGCCCACTGCCTCTACTCCAGATTCCTGGTCTGAGAGGCCCAGCCTGGGGCTGGAACCCGCGGCAGCAGGCCTACGAAGCAACGCTCGCGCCGCTGGAAGCCGGCCGCGCCTACTGGATCTATGGGGATCACGCCGGGGAGATTCCGCTGGAATGAGGAGGGTTAGGCTAGCCCTGAGCAAGAAGCACAAATGCCCCGCGTCGAAGCCCGCCCCCGCTGATCCGCGCCATGGTGCGGGTGGTCAAGCCCCGGATCGGCGAGCGCATCCGCGACGACGCCTGCGGCTCGGCCGGCTTCTTCTGCGAGTCCTACGACTATATGAGAAACCACGGGAACGCCCCTGGGAACCCCGCCAATCGGGAGAAGGGGGGTATCCACTTGGCGCAACCGACCGTCACAGGTAGCGTAGGGAGGTTGGACACGGGCGCAAGTCAGCTCCGTAGGGGTTCGCTTGTCTGAGAACC